>JAFPZI010000162.1 GCA_017417365.1 Synergistaceae bacterium | reverse complement strand
GTCAGATATGGATATGAGTCAGTATCTCGGGGCGTTCCTAGACGAGACTGACGACAATTTACAGAGACTGGATGATATGCTGCTGGCTCTTGAGAAGAATATGGTTGATATGGACGTTATCAACGAGATCTTCAGGAGCGCGCACACGTTAAAGGGTATGGCCGGGACGATGGGCTTCACACAGATGATGGGTCTGACTCACGCAATGGAGGACAGACTCGACGAAGCCAGAAAAGGTACTCGTCCCCTTACAGAAGCGGATATGAATCTTCTGTTCACCGGCCTCGATAATTTGCAGGCGATGGCGGACTCGATTCGCGGGGGCGGCAATGACGCTCATATTGACGTGTCCGAAATGGTCGCTCAGCTCCGCAACAAGGCTCCCATGCCCGGATCGGGTGCTCCTGCTCCTGCACAGAGTGAGGCAGCTCCGTCGGGAGGGAGTTTGGGAATCTCTTCACAGGATGCCGAGTGGGTCAAGAAGGCCAACGATGAAGGTGCCAATGCCTACAGCGTCCATGTTACGCTCAGTCAGTCATGCCTGCTCAAAGCCGCACGTGCCTACATGGTCGTTAATCGTCTTGAGGAAATGGGCGAAATCTTCAGGGCCGAGCCTCCCACAGAAGCCCTCGAGAAGGAAGAATTTGACTTCGACTTCACGATTTTCGTAGCGACTCCTGCACCAGCTGAGGAGGTCAAAGCCGCGATTGAGAAGATCGGCGACGTTCAGAGCGCGGACGTTGAGGAGGTCAAGGCCGAAGAAGCTCCAGCACCTGCACCCGCTCCCGTTGAGTCCGCTCCCGCACAGCCAGCAGAGCCCGCACCAGCTCCCGCACAGCCCGCACAAGCACAAGCAGCCCCAGCGAGGCCCGCAGCAGCTCCCGCCAAGAAGGACGGCGCAAAGAAGTCCAGCCAGACAGTTAGAGTCGACATCGGCCGGTTGGATAAGCTCATGAATCTTGTGGGTGAGCTGGTTATTTCCCGCGCGCGAATCGAACGCCTTGTTCAGGAAGCCAGATTGAGGCAGTTCGACGAGACACTATCACAGTTGGGCAGGATTTCCGGCGACATACAGGAGCTCGTTACGAAGCTGCGAATGGTCCCCGTAAGTTTCACGTTCGACAGGTTCCCGAGATTAATACGCGACTTGTGCAAGACCCTCAACAAGAACGTTGAATTAGTGCTTGAGGGTGAAGACACGGAGTTAGACCGCACAGTGATAGACGAGATCGGCGACCCTATGGTTCACTTAATCCGCAACTCAATGGATCACGGCATCGAGCACCCCGAAGAACGCAAGGCTCTCGGCAAACCCGAAAAAGGTATCCTGAAGATTGCAGCCTACCAGGAAGGCAGCGGCGTTGTTATCGAGGTCAGTGATGACGGTGCAGGGATTGACCCCGAACGAGTCAAGCAGAAGGCCATAGAGCGCGGAGTAATCACTGAGGACAGGGCCGCAATCATGAGCGATGAGGAGGCACAGCAGTTGGTGCTGCTTCCCGGGTTCAGCATGGCCAAGCAGGTTACGGACCTATCCGGGCGAGGCGTGGGAATGGACGCGGTCAAGACAAAAGTTGAGGCACTCGGCGGACAGTTTGACCTGACCAGCAAGAAGAACGAGGGAACTCACGTATATATTCGTCTGCCCCTGACGCTCGCTATAGTTTTGTCCCTGTTAATCAAAGTCGGTGATGAGACCTACGCAATCTCCCTTGAGAACGTCGAGGAAACAATCATGGTCCGCCGTGAGGACGTCAAGACCGTACACGGTGAACCCACTACGCTTCTTCGCGGTGAAGTCCTGTCGTTGAACGTTCTCGGGGACATTCTCGGGTCCGACAGCGTGGAGCGCGACAAGGATGAATACCCCGTTGTTGTGGTCAAAATCGGGAAGAACAAAATCGGCTTCATAGTTAGTCAGCTAATCGGCCAGCAGGAAATAGTGATTAAGTCTCTCGGCCGCTTCCTGTCCAAGATTGACGGCATAACCGGCGGAACAATCTTAGGAGACGGCAATGTGGCACTGATTCTTGACGTGGCTTCGTTCTACTCTACCAAGAACTAAGGAGTTTACTTGCAATGTCTGATATAGCATCGTTCAATGCGTTACAGCTCGATGCAATCAAGGAAGTTGGGAATATCGGCACAGGGAATGCAGCTACAGCCTTAAGCGGCCTCCTCTCAAGAATGATTCACATGGAGGTCCCTAAAACCGAAATGGTCTCGATTTATGAGCTTGGTGAACACTACGGAGACCCATTGCAGATAGTTGGGGCGGTGTTCGTCAGGTCTCTCGGGGGCTTCCAGTGCAGCCTGATATTCATTCAGAATGAGGAGGACGCAAATCTGATGGTGGAACTTCTCCTGAAACAGCAGTTCGGGACGTTCATACCAGTCGGTGAGATTCCTCAGGAGATGACCGACAGCGCGCTGAGTGAGGTCGGAAATATCGTGTTAAGCTCGTTCCTGAACGCCATAAATATGTTATTGGGGACACAGCACCAAATCAGCGTGCCCGGCGTTGCTCACGACATGCTGAGTTCGATTCTGGATGTCGTAGCGTCAATTTACGGCCAGATGGGAGAGACGGCCCTTCTCGTGAACACAGAGCTCCGCGTTGAAGGACTCGAGGAGGGGCGGAAAATCTCCGGGCACATAATACTTATACCAGACCCGGACGCTTTGGAGCTGCTCCTGAAGAAATTGAAGGTGATGTGATGGCTGAGAACAGTATAGTTTTAGGCATGGCGGATTTGATGGTAGTACCTGCCCCGATAAAGTTAATCACTCTCGGGCTCGGGTCATGCATAGGGCTCGTGGTCTATGACTCTTTCGCCAAAGTCGCGGGGATGGCTCATATTATGCTGCCGAACAGCCGCGGCCTCAGTGCCTCAGAAAAAGTCGGAAAGTTCGCGGATACTGCTGTTCCTGCGATAATTGAGGAGATGCTCAAGAAGGGAGCTACCCGCACGCGTATCAAGGCCAAGATTGCCGGCGGGGCCCAGATGTTTGCGCTGCCCGGGATGTCTGCGGACTTCCTGACGGTTGGGGCCAAGAACGTGAATGAGACAATGGCGAGATTACGCCGGATGGGTATAGCTCTCGTGGCTTCGGACACCGGCGGCAACAAGGGGAGGACTATAGAGTTCTCGACCAGCAATTGGATGCTCAAGGTCAAGACGCTCGGCAAAGGTACGAACGAGATATAGGCGAGGGGGTCGGCATTTGATGAGATGAAGACGGAAGAAGAGAGAGCATTATGGGAAGAATTTTCACGAACAGGCAGGGGGCGTGATGAGCTCGTAACACGCTATCTGCCGTTGATTAAGTACGTCGTCGGGAGAATGGCCGTAACTCCTCCGGCAGGGCTTGACTATGAGGACTTGTTGAGCTTCGGGGTGTTCGGGCTTCTCGATGCTGTCGACAAGTTTGACCCAAGCAAAGGCTTTGTGTTCCAGACTTACGCAATACCTAGAATCAGGGGGGCAATTCTCGATGAGCTGAGAAAGTGCGACTGGTTTTCGCGGACGGGGCGCGAGAAGGTCCAGAAACTTAATCGGGCAATGGAGAAGATTTTACGGGACAAAGGCGAACTCCGAGATGAATGGGTCATGGAGGAAATGGGAGTCAGTGAGGAAGAGTATTACGAGGTTCAGGACTTGGCCTCGCGAGGATATATCACTTCACTTGACGACACTACCACACTCGATGACGGTGAAGTCTCCGTAGAAGCTACCCTCGCAGATGACCGTGAAGGAGCCGCCGAACGACTCGACGACGAGAGCGACAAACAGCAGTTAGTCGAAGCCCTGCAGGAACTCCCCGAACGTGAACGCCAGATGCTGAGCCTGTATTACTATGAGGGCCTGACCCTTAAGGAGATTGGGCAGGTTATGGGTGTGTCGGAAAGCAGGGTATCACAGATTCACGGCAAAGGATTATCCATGCTCCGTACGATACTGAAGGCCAAGCTCAACGAAATATAGCTTCGGGAGGTGAAGAGAGATGTTCGACAAGGATATATTCTACATGGAGGCTCGTCCCGACGGCATATATCTATCCTGCCACGAGCACAGCTTCAAGGAGAGCGACGTTTACGCTTTCCTGAAGGAGTATGGGATAGTCCGCTATGATTTCAAGGCCGTGCGGAAATTCATTCATGACGGGCAGACCTGCAAGATCTGTGTGCGTAATGAGGCCTTCGAGAAGAAAGCTAAGATTATAGTTATCCTCGCTAAGGACAAGATGAGCGCGACTGTTACTATAGAGCCTCCGTTTTTCGCAAATCCCTGGCCGACTGAGGAGGAAATTCTCAAATCCTTAGCCGCAAACGGAGTCAAGATAGGCATAGACAGGACAGCTATACAGTCATTGTTGGCCCGCCAGCTCGGGAATCAGCCAATAGTTGTCGCAAACGGAGTCCCTCCAGTTGAGGGCAAAGACGCATATATTGAGCTGCTGAAGGACCCGGATAAACCCTACGAGGTCCGCGACGACGAGAAAGTGGACTTCTGGAGCAGGAGCACAATAGTTACTGTTCACCCGGGGCAGGAGATAGCCGTAAAGCACCCGTTGCAGACCGGCAAGAACGGAGTCGATGTTACCGGGGGCGTGGCCAAGTACAAGCCTGTGAGGAACACGGAATTTTCGTTCGGTGAGGGGCTCAAGCGCGATGAGGATAATCCCTTAATGCTTCTCGCTACGGCAGAAGGACAGCTCAAGAACGATAAGGGCCGGTTGGTTGTCTTGCCTGAGCTGGACATTCACAGGGATATAGATTTTGGGGTCGGCAGCATAGATTTCACTGGGGCGGTCAAAATTCACGGTGCGGTCCGGGACGGGTTCAGCGTTGTGGCTCAGGGCAATATAGAGATTTTCGGCACGGTCGAGGGAGCTGACATAGATAGTCAGGGCATCGTGAAGATTCATGGAGGCGTCCGCGGGGTCGGCAAGGGAACGATCAGAGCAAACGGTGATGTCTCGCTAAGTTTTGGGGACCAGGTAACGATTCGTTCAGGCGGGTCAATCCTCGTGGAGAAAACGATACTCTACAGCAAACTCTACGCACAG
>JAFPZI010000161.1 GCA_017417365.1 Synergistaceae bacterium | reverse complement strand
CGACGACAATGACGAGCTGTAACGTTCTCCCGCTGTCCCTGAAGGAAGGCTTGATGTAGTTATCGTGATTGAGACTGTCGGCGTGGGAGTTACGGGTGTTGGGTCTGTCGGTGTTGGGTCTGTCGGTGTTGGGTCTGTCGGTGTTGGGTCTGTCGGCGTTGGGTCTGTCGGCGTGGGGTCTGTCGGCGTTGGGTCAACTGTGCCGGAAGGATTAATCGTCAATGTGAACGTTCTCGAGGCCGTGATGTCAGTACCTGCGGAGGCTATCAGCGTGAATTGCGAGGTACCTGAAACCGTCGGAGTGCCTGAGATTCTGCCGTTGCTGAGGGACAATCCGGCAGGGAGGGTATTTCCCTGAGAGAGGGACCAAGTTACGCTTCTCGCACCTGTTGCGCTGAGGCTCTGAGAGTAGGACGTTCCGACGGTCCCGCTCGGGAGCACTGCGTTCGTGGTGATGACGAGATTCACCGTGAGGGTTAATTCTTTTGTGGCTGGTGATGACCCTGAATTTGCCTGAACTGTGAACGTGTATTTTCCTGCGGTTGTGGGGGTGCCGCTGATTACGCCTGTCGAAGCGTTGAGGGCGAGTCCGTCGGGAAGTGAGGTCCCCGAAGCCATGGACCAAGTTACGGAAGTTCCTGCGCTTGCGTCGGTCTGGAGGGTGAAGCTGTAGAACGTTCCTGCGTCGGCAGCAGTGAGTGAAGTTGTTGTGATTGAGAGGGCGGAATCGATTCTTGTGCAGCCGTCTTCTCCCGGGACACCCTGAGCGTTTGAGCCTATTCCGTGTTCGGCGGAACTGTACCTGTTGCCGTCGATGGTGTAGCTAGCTGCGTTGAGTTTCCCGACGACACCGCCCAAGTTCGCTGTGTCTCCCTGAATCGTGGCGCGTGATGTGTTGTTGCTGGTTGTCGCACTCTCCATGAGGCCGATGATCCCGCCGGCAGCTTCGGCAGTGTCCCTGTCCGATTCCGTTGAGGCCTGGATTACCGTACCTGAAGCCACTTCACAGTTCTCGATGACTACGGAATCTCCCGCGCGCCCTGCGATTCCTCCGGCGATATATGTGCTCGCTACGGCAGAGTTTGCGTTGGACACGGCAGTTACGCTGCAGTTCTGGACATTGCCGCCAGAGATATACCCAGCGATTCCTCCGACATACCGAAGGCCCGCAACAGTCCCGGAGAATGTGCAGTCCTTGATTGCATCGAACCCTGCAACCTCAGCGTAACCGACAAGACCGCCAACGTAGGTCTCCTCATTTCCGTGAGTTACGACTACGTTGACACCGTTAGCGTTGCAGTTCTCGATACTGCCTCCCGTCATTCTTGCGGCGATTCCTCCGGCATAAGTTGTCCTATTCCAGCCGTCAGTAATATCCACGTTGCCGCTCATGAAAGAGTTCTTGACTGAACCGCCCGCCATGTAACTGACTATTCCGCCTATCTCTCTTTCATATGCGTGGTTATTCTTTACTGTGCCGTTGAACGCGCAATTCTCGACACTGCCGGAGTTCAGCCTCCTCACGATCCCGCCTACATACCTTCCTGCTGCAGAGCCGCTGACTGTGAGATTCCTTACTGCATACCCCTCAGTTGTGGAGACTGTCCCAAAGAGTCCGGCATAGTAATTGCCATGATGGTATCCGGCAGTCATATTCACGTGAATAGCTAGGTTGTTCCCGTCAAAGTGTCCGGTGAAGGGCCGGTCATTATAGCCGATTGGGTCCCAGTCAGTGATTGATGAGATAGTCAGATTCTGCGTCAACCTGTAATACTTATCTCCCGACTCTGTTCCGGCGTTCACCCTGTCCCTTAACGCGACCAAATCAGCGTTCGTGTCAATCACATATGGATCTGCTGCCGTCCCCGAATGCCCTTCGTTCCAGTAGTCCGCACTCGCACAACCAGCAAGCCCGACAACTACGCAGAACACTACTACTAACTGCAAAAACTTCTTCATGCTGCTGCCTCCATGATTAGAATTACCAATAAAATATTGCACATGATCGCCATCGCTGTTGCTATTATGGTATAATACTCATTAGCAAGGATAGACTGGGTATTATTTACCCTAAGTCATGTGCTGATTTAGTTTTTGGTTGAGATTATTATAGCACACCCTTGCGATTTTTCGTGCCATTTTTCCAGAAGTTATTGACACATATTTTCCTGACCGCCTATAGTTCCCTCCTGATATGGGCCTCATAGATGGGTGTTGTGTGTCCGAAGATGCTTGTGTGAGGAGATTGTTATAGCCTCCTTGCGATTTCCCGAACCTCTTCCAGAAGTTATACTGCCTATAATTCCTTCCTGATATGAGCCTCATAGAATGGGTATTATGTGTCCGAAGATGCTTGTGTGGTAGAGAGTGTTACGGCTCCTTGCGATTTCCCGTGCCTCTTCCAGAATTTATTGACACACTTTTTCCTGACAAGCTATAATCCCACATTAAGGAGAATGATAGAACGTGAATTACATGACTTCAGCAGCAATAATTACAGCCGTCAAAATCGAGTCGGATTCTGTGATGAGACTTTATGACGCTTGGGAGAAGATTATCATTCCCGCAGACACCCAAGAATACTTTGCGGCTCACTTCTTCCAGAACGGACAACACCACACCGTCATCACCGCACAGCAAAACACTATGGGCATGACTGCAGCAGCTCTCCTCTCCGCGAAAATCATTCACAACTTCCGCCCAGAATACCTCATAATGTGCGGAATAGCTGCCGGCATAGGCCAAGACCCCGAATACCTCTACGGAGACATACTCATTCCTGACGTTGTGTGGGACTACACTTCAGGGAAATTCACCGCCCCGGAAGAACCTGCCATAATCTTCGGGAATCTAGGCTTCCAGCCCCGCCCCATCTCAATCGCCACAGACACGTCAATACTCTCCGCCGTCAGAGCCATTCAGGAAAGCACAGACTACACCATACACATAGGCCCTATGGCCTGCGGAAGTGCCGTAGTCGCCAACAAAACAATTATCGAGAAGCAAATACAGTCAGTCATCCCGGATACCATAGGCCTCGACATGGAGTCTTACGGAGTCTGTTACGCCGCAGAAAATGCCCCGCTCCCAAAGCCAAAAGCCTTAGTCATCAAGAGCATATGTGATTACGCAGACTCCGAAAAGTCAGACAAGTACCAGAAATTCGCCGCACACAACAGCAGCCTGTTCACTAAGGAACTCATAGAGAAATACTTAGCCTTCACACTCTGAACGACGCGATAATATTCGTGCCCTTCCCAAGTTTCGAGTTTATCCTGACACTGCCCCCCATAAGGCTCATTCTTTCCGTCATGCTCGCAAGCCCGCGATGCCCCTCAACCCTCAAAGTTTCGTGATTGATGTTGGCCGCGTCAAAACCCTTACCGTTGTCCGCAATCATCATAGTAACGAGATTCCCGCTCATCCTGAAGTGTATATGTACCTCACTGGCCCCCCCGTGCCTGACAGCGTTAGACACAGCCTCCTGAATGATTCTCAGAAGGGATAATATCTTCTCGTTGTCGATGTCGAGTTCTCGTGAAGCGTCGTCAAAGTCAGAGACTATCTGAATGTCGTAACCCTGTGAGAGCCTTTCTGCGAGTTCCGTAACTGCCTCAGAGAGTCCCAAGTCCATCCACGGCGGAGCGAGTTCGTCGCACAGTGCCCGGAGTTCCCGAACAACACTCTTGGCGATAATCTCCGCACGCCTTATCCTGACCTCTGCGGACTCGTCGTCGTCCTCGTCAAGCGTCATGTGAATCTGTTGGAGCAATGCCGTAACGTCCTGAAGGGGTCCGTCGTGGATCTCCCGAGCCATGTCCAAACGTTCTTGTTCCTGAGCGCGCACGACATCCTTGACGTAGCTGTTCCGTAAGTTGTCTCGCTCTATTGCCGCCTGTGCTGACCTCATCAGGGCATCGTGAACACTCTCAATCTCCATGATTGTGCCGTCCTCGAGTTCGTCGGGAACGTCGGTGCCGAGAGTCATGCTGTCGATTTCCGCAACGAGTGCCTGTAGGGGAATAACGAGCTTTGTCCAGAGCAGACGTATCGACACAAAACTAGTCAGGGTGATTAAGATTATCAGCACCGGCCAAAGACGAATCACGCTCACTAGTCCGCCCAGAAGGTTGGACCACGATACCGCAGCGACAACGTAACCTCCGCTGGGCCTCTTGACTGGGTAAACGGCTAATGTGTACTGCGCTCCCTTCTTGTCTGTGATTCTGACGGCCTGCCCAACAGGGAGATCGGGCTTCCAGATAGCATTAATGTTGCTCGCTCCAGGTGAGGCCAGAATAACTTTTCCGTTGTGGTCAGTCAGTGCGACCCACCCGGGAATCGACGGCCCCCACGAGAAGAACGGGTAGCGTGTGAAGTCGCTCAACATCTGGAAAGTCCAAGCGTCGGTGTCGGAGCTGAGGTGATAGCTCATGCTTTCGGCCAAGTCCTGAACGTAGGAACTCACTGCGGCCTCCATAGCTCGTTCTTGGCTGAGCATGCTGAAGACTGCCACGAGGACTACAGTAGCTGAGGGCAGAATCAGTGCGCATAACAAGAAGGCCAGGAAGTGAGATCTTGGCCTCGCGAAAAAGCTGAACATTACGTGAAAATTTGGCTAATCGTCTTCGAGCAGTTCCTCTAGAGTAACAACCCCGTACTTTAGGGCTAATAACAGAGCTTCTGTCTTGTTCCTGCTGCCTAGCTTGTCGTAAATCGAGGCAAGGTGAGTCTGAACAGTGCGCTCACTGATGAATAACCGTTTTGCGACTTCCTTGCTTGATAACCCTTTGGCCGCCAGCAGCAACACTTCACGTTCCCTAACCGAGAGCTGTTCTGGGATGAAGTCCTGTTCTCCCATGACAGAAGCCACTTCAGGGTCAAGATACAGGCCCCCTTTTGCGACTGTGTTAATCGCTGTGGTGAGCTCCTTGGGACTAACGGTCTTGAGGACGAATCCCCTGGCCCCTGCCCTGAGCGAGGCAATAACGTACTGCTGTGCGTCATAGGACGTGAGCATGATTATAGCTGTTGGGAGCCCGTCGTTCTTGACCTTCTGAGCTACGGTAACTCCGTCGAGCCCGGGCATACGTATATCCAGCAGAGCAACGTCGGGCTTTAGGCTCTGGAGGAGTTCCCAAGCCTTTATGCCGTCTTCGGCCTCAGCAACGAGCTCAAACGTGGGCTCTTTCTTGACAAATTCGCCGATTCCTGTGCGGGTTAATGGGTGGTCGTCGGCGAGCAAAATTCTTACGGACATAGTGAAAATATCATCTCCTGAAAAAGTCTACATGCCAATTGATTTCTCAACTGGCCTCAAAGCTATTATAGTCTCATTGATGACATCATCGAGGGGCATATTCATTCTCTCTGCGCCCTGCTTGATTATCTCACGGTTGACCCCGCGCGCAAAAGCCTTGTCCTTCCATTTTTTCTTGACGGACTTTAGCTCGAGGTCAGCGAGGGATTTCGAGGGCCTGACGAGTCCTGCGGTGATGATTAGGCCTGTGAGTTCGTCGATGGTGAAGAGTGTGCGCTCTAGGTTAGTGGAGGGTTCAACGTCGGTGCAGATTCCGTAGCCGTGGGACTGTACGGCGCGGATTATGGGTTCGTCGACTCCGGCTTCCCTGAGCATGCCGGGAGCGAGGTGGCAGTGTTGGTCTGGGGTGGGTGTGGTGCGCTCCCAGTCGATGTCGTGGAGGATTCCGACGACTCCCCAGAGGTCGGGGTCTTCGTGGAAGAGTCCGGCGAAGTGTCGCATTGCGGCCTCAACGGCGAGTGCGTGGTGGATGTGGGACTCTTCGGTGTTGTATTTGCGCAGAAGGTCTAGTGCTTGTTCTCTAGTCGGTACCAATTCACATTTTCTCCTTTCAGTTTACGCTTGACTCTCTTAAGCAGGTCAGCAATCACGGGTGTATTCTTCCTGAGCCACAATTTTGCCGGAACTATGAGCCGTGCTCTCGCGGGTACTGTGATGAATATACGCATTATACACAAATTGCTTAGTATTCTCGCGGGCTGGAGGGTTAATGTTTTCAGCCATGCCCGGAACATATTTCTGTATTCACCGCAGGACAGGTAAAGCGGCATAAGGTCCCTAAGCCAGTTCCAGCGCAAAAGTTTATCCGTCAGCATATCCTTCTCGTTCTTCAGGTATAGACGTTCAAGCCCCCTAAGTACCCTGACTTTGCTTCTGCCTATGTGTTCTCCGTGTTCGTAATAATAATTTACGAGGAACTCCGGGACATACGAAATTTTATAGTGTTTTGCGAGCCTCAGCCACATATCCAAGTCCTGAGCGGAGGCCATAAGTTCGTCAAATTCCCCGGCGGCCTGAAGACATTCTGTGCGGATTAGAGGGAAGCTCATAGACCCTATAAAGTTGTTTGCCCTTGCGGCTAATAATTCGTTATACAGCTGCCCTTCTTTGGATACTTTCATCTCATAGAGAATATTATCAAAACAGTCAATCATGTACCAATAGCAATACACCAGCGCATACTCCCTGCCAAGCTCCTCAAGCCTTGCTAGTTGTTTCTCCAGCTTCTCAGGCAGCCATTCATCGTCATCGTCGATGTACGCAATATACTTATACCCCCCCCCCGTGGGGG
>JAFPZI010000160.1 GCA_017417365.1 Synergistaceae bacterium | reverse complement strand
GTCGAAATCCTTACCGGCCTTCATGTTCGTTAGTATATAGTTGCAGGTCCCGTTGAGGATTCCGGCTACCTTCGTGATGTTCTCGTGGCCGCATGACTCTCGGAGCGTCCGCAAAATCGGGACTCCTCCTCCCACGCTGGCCTCGAACAGGTACGTACAGCTATGCTCTCTGGCTATCCCGCTGAGTTCCACGCCGTAAGCGTCCACTAGTTCCTTGTTGGAGCTGCACACGCTGATACCATGCTCAAGGGCGGCCTTCGTGTAAGTGAACGCCGGCTCTTTCCCACCCATTGTCTCGCAGACCACTTTGACTTCCGGGTCATTGACGATGACGTTAATATCATTGACGACTCCGGGAATGTCCCTGATGTCGAGAATGTATTTCACCTTGAGGGTGTCGCCGAGAGCCTTCTTGATTTCCGCAGAGTTCTTCTCGATTACTTCAGCCACTCCGCTGCCTATGTTGCCGTATCCTAAAATCGCTATGTTTATCATGGTTTACTTCGCCTCGATGTAGTTCATGTGTACGAGAAGTTCAGCGCACTCTACAGCTCCTCCGGCAGCACCGCGCAAAGTGTTGTGTGAGAGGCCGATAAACTTCCAGTCGTAAATAGTATCTTGACGGAGACGGCCAATAGTTACGCCCATACCTCCGCCAAAGTTCACGTCAAGAGCAACTTGCGGCCTGTTGTCCTCGTCCATGTACTTGATGAATTGTTCGGGAGCAGTCGGGAGCTTGGCCGTCTGTGGGATTCCGGCAAAGGTGTTGAGCTTCTCGACGAGCACTTCTTTGCTGGGGGGTGCCTTGCGGAACTTCACGAAAGCCGCTGCAGTGTGTCCGTAGAGTACAGGGATTCTGACGCACTGAGCAGAAATGGCCGGTTCCGTTGCCGGGACGATAGCACCGCCCTCGATGTGTCCGAATATGCGCAAGGGTTCTTTCTCGGACTTCTCTTCCTCGCCGCCGATGTAGGGAATCACGTTGCCGACCATTTCGGGCCAAGTGGAAAAGTTTTTGCCTGCCCCTGAGATTGCCTGATAGGTTGTTACGATTGCTTCATAGGGTTCGAACTCTTTCCAGGCAGCGAAGGCCGGAGCGTAACTCTGGATAGAGCAGTTGGGTTTGACCGCGATGAAGCCGCGAGAAGTTCCGAGACGCTTTTTCTGTGCGTGGATGATTTCGGCGTGTTCGGGGTTGATTTCGGGGATGATCATGGGTACGTCAGGTGTCCAGCGGTGTGCGGAGTTGTTGGAGACTACGGGGGTTTCTGTGCGTGCGTAATCTTCCTCGATGGCCTTGATTTCGTCCTTAGTCATGTTTACGGCACTGAACACGAAATCGACTTCTTCAGCGATGCCCTTAACGTCGTTCACGTCATGGAGGACGAGGGATTTGACGTTGCCGGGGATGGGTTCATCGAGAAGCCAGCGGCCGGAGACAGCCTCAGCGTAAGTTTTGCCTTTGCTGTTAGGGGAAGCTGCGAGGACTTTCACGTCAAACCATGGATGATTGTGAAGGATCTGAATGAATCTCTGTCCGACCATTCCGGTAGCACCGAGAACGCCGACACGTAATTTTTTCTGCATGTCAATCACTCCTCAAGTGAATCGTCAAAAAATTTCTGCATAGTATATCACTATCCTTAACTGGGCCGCATTATTTGGGGGTGTTGCGTGGGTGTTCGTTGAGGGGGGTATACGCACCCTGCGGAGGGGTTGTGTGTGGTTCACGGGGTGTTCACTGAGGAGAGCTATGCACTACGGAGGGGTTGTGTGTGGTTCGGGCAGAGTTCACTGACGGGAGGCTACGCACTGCGGAGGGGTTGTGTGTGGGGTTCACAGGGGGTTATGTGCAGACTTCACACATACTCATAATCTTACGAGGACACCATAACATTTTCAGGCTATACTATTCACACTCGATTATCCCACAATCTTTAACGCAAAGGAGTAATCATAATGCCACTATTCGACTTCATGAAGAAATCCCAACCCGCACCCGTAACTTTCCCCGCAGAACTAGGCTCACCAGTCAGCGGAGACTTCATCCCTATGGCCTCACTCAAGGACGAAGCATTTGCTCAGGGAAAACTCGGCACCTGCTGCGGAGTCAAACCCACCGACGGAAATATCTGCTCACCCATTGAGGGAGTAATCTCTGAGATAACCGACACATCACACGCACTAGTCATTCAGGCCGGAGAAATTGAGGTCCTCATTCACGCAGGAATCCACACTGTAAACATGAAGGGTGAGGGCTTCAAGACCCTAGTGAAGCTCGGCCAAGTTGTGAAGAAGGGTACTCCAGTCCTCCAGATGGACCTCTGGAAGGTCAGGAACTCTGGCTATGACGACACAGTGATAATTGCTGTGTCGAACAGTAAGGACTTCTCGGGCGTTGAGGCTCTGCGCTCCGAAGGCAAGGTGAAGGCAGAAGACGGCCTCCTCAAGGTCAGCAAGTAGCAACGAATCTTCACAAGCCTCCTGAATGCTGTAGAATATCCTCACAAACTTTCATTCAGGAGGTACCATCATGAAAACTCTTATAGCTCTATCACTTGCGGCTTCCCTCATGGCCTCATGTGCCTACGCTGAACCCGTCAAACACGCCCAGTGCTACACCTCCGACGAACTCACCACGCTGGACAAGCACGACGTAGCCGGAGGAAAGGGAACCCTTCACGGAGAATTTGCGTTTATCCGCGACAACGCCCGCGACGAGGACGCAATCACCGAGATCGGCTTCATGACGCTCAAGCACGGGGACTTCATCGGCCTCCACTCACACTCCGACAACGAAGACGCATACCTGATACTTTCCGGCAGGGGAGTCTTCACTGACGGTGAGGGCAATGCTTGGGTGGTCAAGGCCGGAGACATGACCATAGCCCGCCCCGGACAGGCCCACGGACTCGTCAACCTCTACGCTGAAGATCTGGTGTTCCTCGACATTATCGCCAAGAACAAGAGCGCGGACCTCGAGGCAATCAAGGCTAACCCTACTCCGCAGTATTTCCCGCTGGAAAAACTCTTCACGAAGAACGTCGACCACGCAGGCGGCTCGGGAGTCGGTACGTTGTACGGTAAGTTTGCGTTCAGGCGTGAACAGGCCACACAGGACCAAGCCATCAAGGAGATCGGACTAATGACGCTCAAGCCCGGGGACTCAATCGGCCTTCACAGCCACGCGAACAACGAGGACACGTATATTATTCTGTCGGGTCAGGGATTGTTCAAGGACGGCAACGGGAATGAATACATCGTCGGGCCTCAGTCAGTAACGATTGCTGTAGCTGGTGAGTCCCACTCTCTGGAGAACACCGGCACGGAAGACTTAGTGTTCATTGACTTAATCGCGCAGAATCACGCCCTCAAGAAATAAGCTCAACAAAAATCCCCCTTGTCAGAACGGCAGGGGGGATTCTCTTCACTCTTCACTCACTCAGAAATTCGCAAACACAACATCTGCACTGTTGACCCATTGACGCACAGGTTCACCCAATGTCCGCGACAACGAGGCCATATTCTTGCGGCGAGCTACGGCTACTATGTGCTTATTGCTCTTCCACAGGGCTTGCAGTCCCTCAAGACTCACGAACCATTTCGGATTGGTCTCCTGAGCTGCTCCGAACTCTAACTCGTCAAGAAAGTCTGCCGTAACTGTCCGGCGTCCCAAGTAAAAATTCATTCCCTGCATCAGCTTCTGAAACACTACAACGTCATCAACTCCATCAATCGTCCTGATGATTTTTGCAGTGTCCCTGTGTGAGAGTAATTCTCCCTCAATCTTGAACGCAGGAGAGGCCATGTACATTACCGCAAGGCCAAGAACGCACAGCACCGCAGGCACAACCCGAGCACCCTTCACGAGCAGCAATGACGCACCCCAGAACACCAGCAGGCTCAACGCGAGCATAGCCGCAGGGAACATCATAGCGGCAACGTCAGAATCATCCGTGAAGCGCGGCCACAGCAACCCAGTCAACGCCAACGGTACGAGAATTATTGTCGTGATAGTGATGAAGCGTCGATAGTCCTTACCCTCAAGGGACGCAAGCGAAGACCCAGCTAGCACCGCAAGAGGAGGGTAACACGGCAAGATATACGTTACGAGTTTTGAGCCGGACATCGAGAAGAAGATTAACGGCATCAGGAACCACAAGCCCAACAATACCCCGTCGTTCTTATCGATAAGTCTGCACTTCCCGAAGATTGCCCTGAACGCGTCCAAGATTAACCCCGTCCACGGCACAAAACCAGCTAGCAATACCGGCCCGAAGAACCAAAACGGCTGGTACCTGTCGTGAATCGTCGTCGTGTAGCGCAAAAAGTGTTCACGGATGAAGAAGAAGTCGAAGAAGTCGTGATTTGCCAAGCACACCGGCACGAACCATACACAGCAGACCGCGAGGAATACCACTATAGCGAGGGGCGAGAAGATCCGCGTTAGGATTCTCTTACTCTGGCCGGTCAAGACTGCATACACTACAGCGATTCCTCCGGGCAGCACCACACCGATTAAGCCTTTGGACAACACAGCGAACGCCATACACACATAAAACGCTATTAGCCACTTCCGGTCCTCTACGTCGTCAACCCACACCCTGAAGCAGTACAGCGAGGCCGTGAAGAAAAATGTTAGCGTCATGTCCGTGATGTTTATTCGTGAGAGGGCGTACCACAAGACGCTTGACCCCAGCACTAACGCAGAGATTCCCGCAGAGTATTTGTCTCGAGTGATTCTCAGGGCAAGCAGGAAAGTTATCACGCACCCCAAGAGACCGAGCGTTACGGGTGTGAAGCGTCCGGCAAATTCGTTCTGGCCAAGTACAAGGAATGATGCCGCCGTCAACCAGTAGTGCATTATTGGCTTCTCGAAGTACTTAACGTAGTTCAGGCGCGGGGTAATGTAGTCCCCAGTCTCTATCATCTCGCGGGGAATCTCCGAGTACCGTCCCTCGTCGGGGTCAATGAATCCGTAATCCCCCAACCCAGCAAAGTACACCCACACGCATAAGACCGCCGCCAATACGCACAATACTCCCCTAATCCTCATAGTAGCCCCTGAGAGTGAGTCTGACTGCCTCGCTGAGAGTTACTGAGGGCTTCCACCCGAGACCCATAATGTTATCGATTGAGGGCACGCGGTTCTTGGTGTCGTCGTAACCGTGAGAGTAGAAGTTCTCCGGCTGAATTATTGTGAGTTTAACGCTCTTGGCCTTCTCCGCAAACTCAGGGAACGACTTCATCTCCTCAATAATAGTCTCCGTGAGTTCGCGGATAGAGTAATTGTTGTTGGGGTTGCCTATGTTGAAGATTCCCCCGTCAGCCTTGCCGTTCTCGTTGCGGATGATTAACATTAACGCGTCAATCCCGTCGCCGATCCACGTGAAACTTCTGCGCTGTTCCCCTCCGCCCACGAGATTAACTTCTCCGCGGTGAAGTATGTCGTAAATTATCTGAGTTACCGAACGTGCCCGGTGCTCCTTAGCGTCTATAGTCCTGTCGAGGCCCGGCCCAATCCAGTTGAACGGACGGAACAACGTATACTGCAGGCCGCGTTCTTTTCCGTAAGCAGTAATAACCCTGTCCATCATCTGCTTTGAGCAGCTGTAGATCCACCGCATTTTCCCCACAGGACCGAGCACTAACGGACTCGCGTTCTCCTTGAGGATTGACCCGTCCGACATTCCGTAGACCTCTGACGTTGACGGGAAAATCACGCGCTTTCCGTACTCCGAGCACATCCGGACAACTTTTAGGTTCTGCTCGAAGTCCAGCTCAAACGTCCACAAAGGCTTAGTCAGGTAATACGCCGGCATTGCCACACCAGCAAACGGCAGGACGACATCACTAATCTTTATCTGCTCACGGATATACTCTGTGTCGTCGAAAATATCGCCCTTCCTGCAGGTGAATCTGTCGTGGCCTTCATACTTCTCAAGGCGGCTTGTGTTGATGTCAAACGCGCTGACCTCGTAATTCGTGTTGGTCAAAATCTTATCCACGAGATGGCTCCCAATGAAGCCTCCCGCTCCCAGCAAAAATATTCTCAACTAACTATCTCCCCAAAAATTTTCTGATTGCGTCCGTAACTCTGAGAACGTCAGAGTCCTCCATTAACGGGTAAAGAGGCAACGACATTGCTTGTGCGTAATACTTTTCTGCCTCCGGGAAATCCCCTGCCTTGTACCCGAACTTCTGCCTGTAGTACGGCTGCAACGGTACCGGCCTGTAGTGTACCTGCGGGTTGATTCCGTTCTCCTTGAGGTACATGAATAAGTCCTTGTGAAGTTCCGGCTTGACCTGCAGCACGAACAAGTGCCAAGCGTGCCCGTCAGTGTGTGGCGGAAGAATAACGCCCTCGACTCCCGTGAGCTGTTCAAGATAGAGATTGGCCAAGTGCCTGCGCCTCTCAACGAAAGAGTCAAGCCTCTTCATCTGGCTCAGTCCGAGTGCGCAATGGACTTCTGAGAGCCGGTAATTGTAGCCTAAGTCCTGCATTTCGCTGTGCCACACTCCGTCGGGTACGTCAATGAACTCTGCCTCATCGCGGGT
>JAFPZI010000017.1 GCA_017417365.1 Synergistaceae bacterium | reverse complement strand
GGCAGGGAATTTCCCTGACAAGATATTCAGGACATACATCAGCAGCACGTTCGACGTAGATTCGGACGGAGTGCTGAGCAGTACGGAGATAGCATCAGCAGATAGTATGTACATCGGCAGTAAGGGCATAACAGACCTGACGGGGATAAAACACTTTACATCCCTGCGTTACCTTTACTGCTCGAACAACGGCCTAATCAATCTTGATTTGAGCGGGTGTACTAACCTAAGAGCTTTGTTATGTTCCCTCAACAGCCTCACGAACCTTAATGTTACGGGCTGCACTAGGCTCGAAAGAATCTACGGCTGGGCCAACAGCTTGGAGAGCCTCAATGTCAGCACATGCACGGCACTCACAAGACTGTCTTGTTCCATGAACAGACTCCCAGAACTTGACGTGAGCAGCAACAGAGCATTAATGTACTTGGATTGCGCCAGAAACAACCTCAGCGTCCTCAACCTCAGGAACAATGCCGCAATCAAGGAATTAGACTGTGCTTCCAACGGCATTAGTGCTCTCGATCTTTCCAGCAATCTGGCACTTAAGGAACTCAAATGCTCTAACAATTTCCTTAGGGCTCTTGATCTGAGCCTACACACTGCATTAACCGACGCGGTAGTATCCGTGCAGAACATCAGCGGCCTTAATTCACACGCAAGAGGGGACGGGACATACTACGTTGACCTCGTTAATGACTGCGGCCTGAGCTCCGCGAACCTCAGCAGAATCATCTCCTCGAGCGTCAAAGGGTACAACACCAAGTCTGCCAACGTACTGACAGACTATGACACTGCTTCAGGGGTTGCTTCGTTCAGCGAAGAGCCCGTGAGGTTCTGCTACGACTACGATACAGGTTCAGAGCACGTAATGAGTGTAGCGTTCAACGCTTTCCCGAAAATCACGATGACTGAACTCGTGAGCGGGTATGCGAACAGAAAGTATGACTGCAGCCTCGAGGCTTCAGGTACAGGTTCGCTCAGATGGAGCATTGATGACGAGGCGAAACTTCCTGACGGTCTTAATTTCTACGGTACTCTGGGGAAAATATCCGGCACTCCGAAGGCTGAGGGAAAGTATACGTTCACGCTGACAGTCAGCAATACGCTGGGGAGCGACTCCAAGACGTTCACGCTGGAGATACTGTCGCCGTCGTCATCGCCCGAAAGCCCGATAATCACCACAACCAACGCAGATATTCCTACGGGGTACGTGAATACGTCGTACAGCTTTTATCTGAGCGCATCCCTGAAATCAGGCATCACATGGAGCATTGATGAGGGAGAAGTTCCGGGATTGACGCTCTCGTCATCAGGCAGGCTTGCGGGAAGACCGTCTCAGTCGGGCTCGTTCGACATCACGGTGAGTGTTACGGATCGTTACGGCGGGACGGACTCGCAGAAGTTCACGGTTTCGGTTCTTCCGTCGTCGGAGATTGAGGGCGGGCCTGTGATTCTGACTACGCAGGCAGAGCTTCCGGCGGCGTACGAGAGGACGAAGTACAGCTTCAAGTTCACAGCATCCGGGCAGTACTCTTCCTCGTGGTCAATAGTGAGCGGAGATATTCCGGGACTTGGGCTGTCGAGTGCTGGTTCTCTCACGGGAACGCCGGAGCGTACGGGAGAGTTTCCGTTCACGGTTCAGGCCATGATGAGGCAGACAGGAGGGACTGACACGAAGAGTTTTGTGCTCACGGTGAAGGCTGTGGCTGAGACCCCTGAGACACCTGCGCCGTCAAACCCTGTAACACCTGAGCAGTCAGGAGGGGACAGCGGAGGCGGAGGATGTGATGCTTCGGCTGAAGGAATGCTAGCGGCGGCGGTGTGCTTGCCGGGCTTGCTGGTGAAGCGGAGGAAGAGGCTGGCGGTTATGCTGGTGGTGTGTCTTGCCGTGATTGAGAACTCAGCGTGGGCAGATGTGGCGATAAATGCTACTAATTTTCCTGATGAGATATTCAAGAACTACGTTAGCAGTAATTTTGATACGAATAACGACGGAACTCTGAGCGATGCGGAGATAGCGAATATTACGAGTATTTACATGGGAAGTCTAGGAATTACCTCGTTGAAAGGGATAGAGTACTTCACCGCATTGAGGACACTGAACTTCGGCGGCAACCAGCTGGCGACGCTGGACGTGAGCCACAACACCGCCTTGACGTATCAGGTACGCGACAACAACCAGCTGACGACGCTGGACGTGAGCCGCAACACTGCCTTGAGGAGGCTGAACAGCTCTCCACAAGGGAAGAAAGGACTCATCATCTCCAACACTGGCGACTCATCATATCCCTATCAGCTCGAGTTCAGTAACTACATGAATAGCAGCCAGTTTTCGAATGTCTCAGGGGTTCAGGGAAGAGACAGCATTAGTTCTAACATCGCCACAACATACGCGGGCGGTATTGCACGTTTCGCTTCACTTCCTGCCTCTGTTAAGTACTCCTATAACACAGGATACGCTGGTTCTGGCGGCACAATGGACGTAACTATCTCGGGCAATACATCAGACACACCGACTACTCCGACAACGCCGGACACTCCAGCCCCTAATACTCCTACCACACCAACCACACCCGAATCTTCCCCGCTCTCCAGCCACAAGTACACCGTCTTCGACCTCCCCATGACGTGGACCGAAGCCAAAGCCTACTGCGAATCTCTCGGCGGACACCTCGCAACAATAACTTCTCAGGAAGAGTTCGACATTGTAGTGAGTCTGCTGTCTGCGGATGAAGACCGTCCGTACTGGCTAGGGGCATCTGACGCTGAACAGGAAGGTTCGTGGAAATGGGTAACAAGTGAAGACTTCACGTTCACCAAATGGCACACCGGCGAGCCCAACAATCAGGGCGGCGAAGAACACTACCTCATCCTCGCCAAAGACAGCGACAATTCTTGGGGCTGGAACGACGCAACCAACAGCCATAACGGCATCGACCCATCTATGTGGTCATTCATCTGCGAGTGGGAGCCGGTAGAGGCCGACTTTGCACCGATGAACTCCGAGTACCTGCGCTACCTCGAAGACCCGGAAGCGTACTTCGACGGCTCAGAGTTCTACGGCGATACCCCTGACCCTCTGGATCTCTCCCACCTCGCGGACAATCCTCCGAGAGGCACGGTAACCCCAGCGTCAGCCTTCAAGGCCTCCTCCAAGCATGACCCGCGAACGTCAGGGACTCTCCCGCAGGTCAGGAATCAGACCCCTTACGGCACATGCTGGAGCTTCGCATCACTGGGAGCTCTCGAGACTAGCTACATTGCTCAGGGCTTCGGCAGCACCGCGCCGGACACCTCAGAGCTTCATCAGGCGTGGTTCGTCTACAAGGACACCAGAGAAGGCTACTCGTACCCCCTCGACGATAAGAAGAAACCTACACTCGAGCAGGGAGGCAACAGCTCGCAGTCTATAGCCTTCCTCTCGCGCGCAGGCACTGCCTCAGAAAACGATATGCCCTACAGCCAAGCCGCAAGCATAGAGAACAATCCTCCTTCAAGGCATCCCGAAGATTACCCTAACGCTATCAGGCTCAAAGAGGCCTACAACATAGGAGCAGTGAACGCAAACACCAGGGAGGAAATCAAGAGATTAATCCAGCAGTACGGGGCAGTTACTTTTGCCTACGAGCATAAGAAGG
>JAFPZI010000016.1 GCA_017417365.1 Synergistaceae bacterium | reverse complement strand
CACCTGACCCTGAACCAACACCAGAACCCGAACCTACACCGAGCGTTGACCCTGAACCGTCAGCACCGTTGAGTCCTGCCGTTGACGTTCAGGACCAAACAGTGCAGGAGAAAATCATCAACACTCTTCGCTCACTCAGCGAGGCCTTAAGCAACCTCATCACCACTAACACCGAAGTTGCCGAACTCCCTGCGAGTGCTTCGGGGGGTGAGAGGAGCATTGAGGACGTCAGCGACGAGGAATTGGCTGCGATTCCTAAGGACGAGACTCCGGCGGTGATCCTCCCGATTATCGTTGTGCAGAAATCGGCTGTGTACGTGTTCGGTGTTCAGCTCGACAACCTCGAAGTTGGGGCGGTTATCGTCCTTCACCTCATGGCTGAGTCCACAGGGACAAACGCGGCGTTCTACTCGTCAGCGGAAGGCAGCGAGGCGTATACCTTCCTCGACGACGACGGCAACGAGGTTACTACCGTTCCAGCGAACAAACACGTCAACGTCGCCGCATTCATGGAGGCCGGCAAGACCTACGCACCAATAATCACGGTCAAGGACTCCGGCACAACTCCCACGCCTACACCAAGCCCGGAGCCTTCAACTCCCACAACTCCCACAACTCCCGATACACCGACCACGCCAACAACTCCACAGAGTGCAGGGAGTTCTAGCGGAGGCTGTGAGACGTTCGGAGCTTCATCAATTCTCGTGTTACTTGCGGGAATCTTGATGAGAAGGAAGAATCGTTAGCAGGAGCACAAAAAATTAACCCCCCGGCCCAAAACCGAGGGGTTTTTTCTTGCCCAAATAACTTACTGGATTTCGTTCACAGTGATAGAACTTATTGCGTTATTGCTGTCGAGCTGGACGCTGATTCCCGTCTTGCTCCCCTCGTTGTAGTTCATCGTCCTCCTGTTCACGCTCGAAGGATAACCCATAATCTGCAGCAATGCCGTCTGACTCATACCCACCTTAAGGCCGTTCTGTAGTTCACGGTTCGACCCCGTCAATCTGATCCTCGTAACGTCCTCGCCCCTGAGCGTCGCAGTCAGTCCCGACCATTCCGCGCTTGAACTCGTGCTCCTCGTCGGCTGCCCCAAAGTCTCCGCTAACTGTGTCCTAGTGCTCCCAAACGACTTCAGCAACGCATTCGAGTACCCCGCAGGAATCCCTGACCCGAGCGGCTGAAGATAGCGTCCGTAAACCCAGCCTTCTTTTCCGCCGGTCATGATGTTATACCAGATACCCGGATGACTCCCGGAAGGCACGTTGAACATCCCGAGAACTTCGACCTTTGCGCCGCTGTTGAGACGCGTTACCCGTGCTGAACTCGTCGTGTGGTCCGCGCGGACATTTACGCCGCTTCCCGTGATTGTGCCGTTTCTGGGTGTGCGTTCGGGCGTGAAGTTCGGGAGAATGTTCTCGTTTACGGCAACGTCCCCGGGTTCAGCGATGACCTCGCCGGTTGGTGCGGGCGTAGTTTGGGTCTGTCTCGAAGGCTGAGGTATATTGATTACGTCAGGTTCAGGTGTGTTAATCATTGACGGGAGCTCACCGGGCGGAAGTTTTCTCAGGCCTAACAGGAAGTACAAAGCCCCTCCCACTGCAGCAACCAGCAGAAGCATGCTCAGAATCCTTCTGCCTGTTGAACGTTTGCGCTTCTTGTTCTTGTGAGCGTACTTCGAGAATGATGCGTAACTCGAGGCCGCCTCGTCCGCGTTCCCTTTGTCCCGGTATATCTGGGGCTGCCTGTCCTCGCCGTGCTTGCGGGGTCTTACCTGCACCCGATAGCTCTCGGGCGTTCGTGTTCTGCTCATATAATCACCATCATCTTCTATAGGGTTTATGTATTCTGCCGGAGGTTCGGGGATTCTTGGTCTTTCCGGCTCTTGGCCAAAGTCTGTGCTTTCTGGAGCGAATAATTGTTCGTTGACGGTCTGAATATCCGGCTCAGGCGTGAGGTCCGCTACAGCCAGCCTTGTCCCGCAGTTAGGGCAGTACGCAGCATCACGGGGCACGTTGGCTCCGCACTCGGGGCAGGACTTCGAGACACGCCGGCGAATCTTCAGGGGTTCGGGGCGGTCCTGTGGATTCATTGCCGGAACGTCATCGTTGAGGGGTGAAGGGTTAATCGCGAACGGGTCCTCGTGAGGGTCGTCAACATAGTAGAAATCATCCTGAGGGCTTGGGGATTCTTCTCCCTCTTCAGGCTCTGAGTCGTAATCATCATCATAGCTGCCGTATAGTTCGTCGTAATCGTCCTGCCTCTCCTCCCTGACGAAGAAGCAGAATAACCCCGCAAAGAAGTACAGCCCTCCGTAGAGCCAAGTATCACGTGAGGGTGCGCACAGTCCCATAGCCAAGAACAGGAACAACGCGCCCCATTTGCTGCGGTTGAAGGCTATTATGCCTCCGATTAGGGCGAATATCGCGCTGATTACCGGCAGGACCGCAAGCATTGTTGATGGGATTCCTGGAATTGCTGTGCCGCTTATGGAGAGGGACCCGAACAGCATAAATACTCCGTGAATTATTGATGTGATAGACGCGCCGAGAGTCAGGGCTAAAATTATCCATATCATGTATACGCTTTTCACTCCTTCAGAAATTTATTGCGTTACTAATTATACATAACGGGCTTTATTGGTTAATCCCCCGCCGCGCGTATTAATCTGTCCCTGATTCCCTCACTTATTCCTGAAGAGCCGGCCGGATATTCCGCGATTATTTCACTGCACCCTTCTTCCTCGAGCTGTCTGAACGCCGCAAACAACGCACCTGCATAAGCCTCCATGCTCCCGAACAATAATTTCACCCTCACGTTCACCGGCGGCTGATGTAGTCCGATGAACCCTGCCGAATCTTGCACACAGTCAGGAAATACTGAGTCAACATTCCAGAGTTTTACGGGAATTGACGGTGAATAATGTCTATAGCGAGTACCTGGAGAACGTTTCTTGCTGTTGGAGTCGGGCTGTGCGAGGGACATAAATAGAACATGTTCGATTTCTTCGCGGGCGAGTCCTCCTGGCCTGAGGAGCAAGACTCTTTTGGGGTCAGTTACGTCTATCACGGTTGACTCAATGCCGACTCTTGTGCTGCCTCCGTCGAGAATCATAGCTATACGTCCGTCCATGTCGGCAAGGACTCCCTGAGCGTCTGTTGGGCTTGGGCGGCCGCTTAAGTTCGCGCTAGGTGCAGCTATTGGGGTGCCTGAGGTTGAGATTAGTGCGAGTGCTGTGGGGTTGTCGGGCATTCTTATGGCGGCTGTGTCGAGGCCTCCGCGAGTCGTGAGGGGTATGCAGTCTTTAGCCGGGAGGACGAGAGTCAGGGGTCCGGGCCAGAAGGTGCGTGCTAGGAGTCTTGCGGTGTCGTTCATGTGTACGAGGGATTCGGCTTGTTGGTGAGCTGAAATGTGTAGGATTAGGGGGTTATCTGAGGGTCTGCCTTTGGCGGTATAGATTTTGCGGACGGATTCGGGGTTGAGGGCGTCGGCACCGAGACCGTAGACGGTTTCTGTTGGGAAGGCGACGAGTCCGCCGGAACGTATGACTTTGGCGGCTTGGGAGATTGTGCGTGGGTCGGGGTTAGTTGTGTCTATCTTGAGCAGTGTAGTCATTGTGGGAATCACTCCGTGAAGTTATGTGTTGAGAGTCTGGGCTTGGGTGTAAAGTCAGGCATGAGTCCGCTGTTGGGGTTAGGCTTGAGCGTTGTCATCGTGGAATTTCTCCGTGAACTCCCGAACAAACTCCGGGAAGCGTCCAGCAATAATGGCCTCCCGTGCCTGCTCAGCTATCCTGATTGTGAAGCGCAAATTGTGCCACGAGAATAATCTAGCTCCCAAAATTTCCCCGCTCATGGCCAAGTGCCTCAAGTATGACCGCGAAAAATTCCGGCAGGTGTAGCAGTCGCACTCAGCGTCCAACGGCCCGAAATCGTGAGCATATCCCGCACCCCTCATGTTCATTCTGCCCTCAGACGTGAAAACCGTAGCGTTACGTCCGTTGCGTGTGGGTAATACGCAGTCAAACATGTCTATTCCCCTCGCAATCCCCTCAACCAGATTCAGCGGGTAACCGACCCCCATCAAGTAACGCGGCTTCTCTCGCGGCATTACCTCACTCAGAACGTCGAGTGAGTGATACATTGCCTCGTGGGATTCACCGACGGATAAGCCTCCGATTGCGTAACCGGGGAAATCCAGAGCCGTAATCTCTTGGGCACTCCTCAGCCTCAAATCATCATACACAGAACCCTGAACAATCCCGAATAATGCTTGTCGTTCCGTATCGTTGTGGGACATGAAGTATTCCCGTGAACGTTTGGCCCAAAGCGTCGTCCTCCTCACTGCCTCTTCAGCCTTCTTGCGGGTCGTCGGAAACTCCACGCACTGGTCAAAGCACATCGCTATGTCCGAACCTAACACACCCTGCATCTTCATTGACCATTCAGGGGACATCATAAGCTGTGAGCCGTCTATGTGGGAGCGGCATACCACGTGTTCATCCGTAATCTTTTGGAGCTTGGCCAGTGAGAACACCTGAAACCCGCCGGAATCCGTGAGTATGGGTTTGTCCCAGTTCATGAACTCGTGAAGGCCTCCTGCCTCAGTCAAAATCTCAGGGCCGGGCCTCAAGTACAAGTGATATGTGTTGCCGAGAATTATTTGTGCGTTAATCTCCTCAAGTTCTCGGGGGGACATGGCTTTAACCGTTGCTAGAGTCCCGACCGGCATGAATACGGGGGTGCGGATGACTCCGTGAGGTGTGGTGAACTCTCCAGCCCTCGCGCCGGTGTGCGGACACTCCGCAACAATCCTGAACTCGAACATCATGCTTCCTCCCACATTCTGTCCGTTAAGAACTTCCCGACAAGTATAACCCCGTCAAGTGTGGTGAACTCTCCAGCCCTCACGCACTCACTAATAATCCCAAACTCGAACATCACACGCCACCCCACGCAAAAAATCTCTCTGCGTTGCTCTCTATCCTGCCCTCTAGCTCCCTGACATCCATTCCTAGCTCTAACGCAGCTGCCTCGTAAACGTACCTGACATACGCCGGCTCATTCACCTTCCCGCGAAACGGTACAGGTGTCATGTATGGGCTGTCCGTCTCAAACAATACGTTATCGAGCGGGATTCTCCTCAACGTCTCACGCAACTTCTCCGTAGACTTCCCCGGCCAAGTCAGCGCACCGCCAAACGCGCACATTCCCTCAAGGTCCAGCACAGAGTCCAAGTACTCAAGCCCCCCGCTGTAACAATGGAACAACATACGCATTCCACGATAGTGCTTCAGGATGTCCATAGCGTCCTTCATTGCGTCCCGAATGTGCAGAACTACAGGAAGGCCCTGTTCATGCGCAAAGTTCAGCTGGGCCTCGAACACCTCTCGCTGTATTTCTCTCGGGGAGTTGTCGTAATGGTAGTCTAACCCTATTTCACCAACTGCTACGACTCTTTCATGCTTCACAAGACGGCCGAAATAGTTCAATATTTTACTATTGCGCTCTGCTTCGTGCGGATGGACCCCCACAGACGCATACAGCCCGAACTGCGAAAAGTTTTCTGCCAAAGCTGCTGCCTCACACGAGTCCTCATAATCACAGCCTACGATTAACATTTTCCCCACTCCCGCAGAATGGGCCCGGCTAATCACTCCCCTAGCGTCAAGCCGCAATTCCGGTGAGTTGATATGACAATGCGAATCTATATACATGTTTATACCAGCCTTATAACCTCAGGGGTCAATTCCCCAGAGAGACAAATATTTTCTCCTTTCGTCAGGAAATCTCTTGAGCTAAGAGCCTTCATTGATGCCTCATAGATTTTCCCGCAGACCTCAACATCACGCCCTATCTGTGCTGTAAGTTCGTCCTTGTCCCGGAACTTAACCATGTCCCGAACCCTCTCCAGAAAGAACACTCCCACTTCCGAGCCGTAAATTTCCCCCTCAAACCCGAGAATGTTCACCTCACACCGCAATTCGTGAACGTCCCGGAAAGTCGGATTCCTCCCAACAGAAACAGCCCCGCAGTACCATTCCCCATTCACCAGCACTGCAGAACAATACACACCCTCAGACGGAATAATCTTGCCGTCAGCTATCTCAATGTTTGCTGTAGGGTAATTCATCGTCCTTCCCCGCCGATCCCCGTGAAGCACACGCCCCATAATGAAGTACGGGTAACCCAGAATTTCTCCTGCCTCCCTGACTTTGCCGAGCTGAACGAGATTCCTGACGTTTGAGCTGGAGAATTTAGCCTTGTCGATCAGGGCCAAGACGAATATTTTGCTCAATCCCTCATGCTGTGCGATTCTTGCGAGGTAGTCAGCACTCCCAGCGCGGTTATGCCCGAAGTGAAAATCTTCACCCATCACAAGACCGTCAACCCTGAACTTTTCACGTATCAGCCTCCAGAACTGCAAAGGCGTTAAGTTCTTCAGGGCCTCGTTGAACTCCAGAATAT
>JAFPZI010000159.1 GCA_017417365.1 Synergistaceae bacterium | reverse complement strand
GAGACGTTCTGTATAGCTGCAGCCCTTGTTGATGCTCAAGCCGGGAACTGGGAGACAGGATTATTCTTCTGCGGATCCAACGTAGTGAAGGCCCAAAAAATAGAACATGTTCTAGACATCATTTCGGAGCTGTTCGAGTAAGTGAGAAATTATCCCCTCTTGGTGGTGAACTGCCGGGAGGGGATTAGTTTATCAGCTAGTGTTTCCTGAGAAGCAGAGGGATTGCGGCCAAGAGCAATATGCTTGTTCCGGAACTGCACCCTCCTGCGAGAATGGCAATAATTATCTTCAGCAGGTACACGCTTAACGGTCTTCCAGCCTCGAGCAAACCTACCATCAGGAACTCACGCACCCCGAACGTGTCCATCTTTTCGCCGGACATGGTCAGGACCTCCCAAGTGCTGACAATTCCCGACAACAACGAAGCTATTGCTGCCGAAGAGTCCAAGTCGCTCATGCCCTCAAACTTGAAGCCGCTGACGTTCTGCCCTCTGACTTTTTCCCACAGTTCATCACTCAGTGTTACCTTGAAGACGTACCAGCCGTCCTCATCTACGGTTATTGTGCTGAGTTTGCCGGTAAATTCTGTGTTCTCGCTTCTGGCGTAATCCCGCATGGCCTGTGTTGGTTCTTGTGGAGCAGAAATATTTTCCGCAGTGAGCGTGCGAATCTCCGAGACATCCACGCTGACGGACTCAGCAACTCTCTCCAGAACATCGCTTGTGAGGTCTGGTGCAGGCTCAATCACGGCGGAAGGCAGGGGAGTATTCTGCGGGGTTGGTGAGGGAGTTGGGGTGATGGTGCTTCCTGATGAAGAGTCCGCAGGGTTGCCGACGACCGCCCAGCGCAGAGCTTCAGTTATGGGCTGTGAGGCTGTGAGTTGTCCGCTGCTGTCCGGAGTTAATGCAACTAGTTCATTCTCAAGGAAAGCGTAAAGTATGCCGTTCTTGATGTCGTAGTCTATCTTGCGTATTCCGATATTGCTTATGTCCGCCCTGTAAGATAGTAGGTCAAAGACCTGTGATGAGCTTGTGCCGTCCCAGTGGTAAATATACCTGTTGGAATGAGCTCCTCCCAGATGATTTGCGCCGTAAACTGTGTAATAGAGTCCGCCTTTGCCGTCCCTGCATATATGTTCTGGGTTGTCGGCAGTGATTCTGACGGCGTTACGTACGTTCATGTTGCCGAGCATATTCGAGACCCTGTAGATTCCCTGAACGTCGGCCGCGTCGCTCGCGTAAGGGTACATGTTGTCCCCGAGAGTGAAATACAGTTCTCCTCCGCTGACGGCAAGTTCTCCTGCAGGTATCCAGAAAACGTCTTCCTCTATGTTGAACGTCCCGGTTAGGTTCCCCAGCCTGTCCATAGTGATAAATTTCGAGTTGTAGCTGTTATTCTGTGTGAGGTAAGCGACTATCTGCCCGCCGTAAGCACAAAGATACACGAAGGAGTAGCCCGGCTCCGTGTAGGTGCTGACTATCTCGCAAGTTTCGGGGTTAATTTCCACTATGGAGTCGTCGCCGTAAGATGACAGCACGATATTGCTTCCGAGTTCCGCGACGGTTATATCGTTGATGTGCCCGTCTAGGAAGCCGTTTGCTATGGGCTGAGAAAGATTGTTTGGGTCATAGATTGCGAGGTTGACGGAATCGCTGCCGGTGTAGTCGGTGATTAAGATTCTTGGGCTGCCGTTGTGGGTGAAGGGGTATACGTATGAGGCCTGAATGTCCGTTGAATGGGGAATGCCCTGCGAGTCGCGAAGTGTTAATGTTCCTCCGTAGGCGGACTCAAAGTACATAAGGTCCGCAAAGGCCGTATCGCTCAACAGCACCAGAGCAATTAATATCCCG
>JAFPZI010000158.1 GCA_017417365.1 Synergistaceae bacterium | reverse complement strand
CCTCAAGTTCTCGACAATCCGCAATATGGGCTTCTTCACAACTCTTGCAGCTGGCTTCAGCTATCTCAAGTCCGCAGCCTTCAAGCGTCAAGAGAAATCCTTAGAGGACTTCTACATCAACCGCTTCGGGAAAAAGTTATACTCTATGTTCTTTGAGAACTACACACTGAACTTGTGGGGAAGGCATCCGAGCGAGATTTCTCCTGAGTGGGGAGCACAGAGGGTAAAAGGCTTATCCATCACCGCAATCTTGATAGATATTCTCGGCAAGGTCTTTCACGTATCATCGCGCAAAGTTGAGACATCATTAATTGAGGAGTTCTCTTATCCCAAGTTAGGGCCGGGTCAGCTCTGGGAGATAACGGCTGACGAAATCCGGAAGATGGGCGGACAAATTATTACTGATGCGCAGGTAACAGGCCTTCACGTACACGATAACGCAATCACTGAGCTGACATACACCAGAGACGGCCAAGAGTTCACGGAATCGGGAGACATAGTGATTTCATCAATGCCTGTGAAAGACTTAGTAGCTGGAATGAACGGTGTACCCTCACACATCGCAGAGATAGCTTCAGGTCTGCCCTACAGGGACTACATGACAGCAGGAGTCCTCGTGAAGTCTCTTAACCTCAAGAATCAGACCAGCATCAAGACTCTCGGCAATATCATTCCGGACAACTGGATATATGTTCATGACCGAAACGTGAAGATGGGGCGCATTCAGGTCTTCAACAACTGGTCGCCCTACATGGTCAATGACCCCGAGCACACAGTCTGGCTCGGACTCGAGTACTTCTGCAGCGAGGGCGACTCTCTCTGGTCAATGACTGATGAGGAGTTCTCAGAAATGGCGGTAAGCGAGATGCTCAAAATGGGGCTGATAACCTCGCGCGATGATGTCCTCGACACCCACGCCGAGCGCGTCAAGAAAGCCTACCCTGCCTACTTTGACACCTACGAGCACATGGACGAACTCCGGGCCTTCCTCGACACAATCCCGAATCTTTACTGCGTCGGGCGCAACGGACAGCACCGCTACAACAATATAGATCACTCAATGTGCACGGCGTTTGAGGCGGTCAGGAATATTCTTAGCGGAAGGACTGACAAGAGCAATATCTGGAACGTCAACACCGAGAAGGAATACCACGAGAGCAAATAAGCAAAAAATATCCCTCCCAGATTTCCGGGAGGGTTTATTATTGTGTCTACAGGAAAAAGTACCTTATCACGAACAGCAACGCTATCAATGCTCCGCCAAGAAGCCCGAAGAACAATATATCACCCAAGAATGACATTCCGTGCCCCTGCTGCTCGGGCTGCGGCTTGTCCTCCTTTATCTGAATCTTTAAGTCCTTCGTGATAGTAACTGCTCCCCGTATCTCGTCGCTTATCTTCACGTAGATGAACTTCTTGCCCGCAGTGTCCCGTATCTCGTCATCAGGAAACATCGGCTCTATGTTGTTATCCTCCATGTACTTCTTGACAAGCGCGCTCGTGCCTTCTCCCTCAATCTTCACGCCGATAATGTCTCCCGGCACAATCTCGGAAGATGCCTTGCCCTTCGTGGGGTCAACAAGCGGTGAGCACATTATTATCGTGCCCTCACAGTTTGAGTTTTCCTTTACTTTCTCTTCCTCTTCGGCCTTCTCGCGTTCTTCCTGTTCACGCTGCATCTTTGCGAGCTGCTCGGGACTCGGAGGAAGGGGCTTCACTATCTTTGCGCGTTCGAGTTCCTTTCTCGACACCGGCTCTGCATCGGTCGTAGCACTGAACACGCACTGCGTCATCCCCTCAAAGCTCCTGCGGTACATGCTCTCTATCTGCTTCAGCTTTGGGCGCGTGTAGTTCTCGTAGAGCTTCTTCTTCTCCTCAATCTTCAGAATACCCTTGAGCTGTTCCTGAAGTTTTCCGCCCCAGTCCTTATCCAGAGGCCCCATCTGCGGAAGTTTCTTGACGAATGACCGCCAGGCCTGAGACGACTCGATAAGCACTCCGGCAGAGTAAGGCTTTGCGAGCCAGAATACCTGAAACACTGTCTTTCCCGTCTTGCCCTCAAAGACTACGCAGAATCCTCCGCCCATATCTCCGCGCGACGGCGTGAACGTCGACTTCAGCGCAAGAAACTCCGGCTCGTTGTTCTTGGCTGGTTCGGGCTTGGGAGCAGGAGGTTCTTCATGTTTTGCGGTTGCTGCAGCTATGTCCCTTATGTCAATATCAAGGCGTTCTTCCGGCATAATTAACTACCTTGCTGAATAGCTCT
>JAFPZI010000157.1 GCA_017417365.1 Synergistaceae bacterium | reverse complement strand
CTAGCTACGCCGAAGGACGGACAATGCTGGTGGTTCGCCGGAGGTGTCCTGAAAACCAGCTCCCCACCATGTAGAGAGTCCGGCATGGTGATAGACCCGTAAGACTCTAGGAACTCTGAAGGGTTGTCCCTGACCCTATGAGGACGACAATCAATAGGGAATAAGCCTGTAGGAGCCATCACGATTGGCCCGCGTCGGACGGGAGTTCAAATCTCCCCGCCTCCACCAGAAAGACCACACGGCTCAACATTCAGCCGAGTTGCAGTGATAAATTCAGGAAGAATAGAGCGTTTCTCGAAAGACCATCGGGAGACGCTCTTGTAATACTCACACACTGCTTATGCTGCAGACCCATAGGGCCGCAATAGTAAGATGCGGACTCTTATAGTTGCAAAACTATCACCGCAAGCCCGCCTAATAAGCCGGTTTCCTGTTAGTGTGGTAGTATAATGTCTCAATCGCTGAAAATTTTTTGACGGAGGAGAGATTTCCATTCATGCCCCCAGATGTTGAACTCGAAGAACTTGAACACGAACTCGAGAACTTCTATGACCCCGACGAATTTCACCGTGAAGTCGTGTATAATGATGTCCATTCCCCAGAGTCAGTCTCACGAGAAGAAGCCCGCTCTGCCGACAAACGAGCCATAGAGACCTTCGGAATCCCGAGTATCTTGCTCATGGAGAACGCCGCCCTCGCTGTAGTCCGTGAGGTCAAGGAATATGCAGTGTTCGCGGTAGTGTGTTCGCCCGGCAGCAACGGTGGAGACGGCCTCGCAATTGCCCGGCACCTGTGCATTCTCGGTAAGGACGTGCGCGTCTACATCTTCGGAGACCCCAGAAAAGGCAGCGAAGACTTCAAGACTAACCTTAAGATTATGAGCAAGTTAGCCCCCGAAGTCCTCAACACCGTTAATGATGACAACTTCGAGGAGTTCGAGAGTGCTCTAAAAGGGTGTGAGACCTGCATTGACTCTCTGTTGGGTACGGGGCTGAACCGGCCGGTTGAGGGAATATTCAGGCGCGCAATCGAGGCCATGAACTCACTAGCGACTCACATAGTCAGCGTAGACATTCCTTCCGGGCTTGACTGCGACACGGGAGAACCTCTGGGCGTGTGCGTCAGGGCAACCAAAACCGTAACCTTTCACCGCATGAAGAAGGGGCTTGACTCTTCCCCGCAGTACGGAGGAGATATTACCGTAACATACATAGGCATACCGAATTAGCACCACAAAATTTTTATGGGAGATGAAGATTATTACCATGCTCAAAAAGTTTACGGCGGCTCTGGTGTTCTTGGCCGTCATGTCAGGCTCTTCGTGGGGCTTGGACTCCAGCTACAACCCTTACTACCTTTACCCGTATTACGTCGACAATGACGAATGGACCTCACGAGTCTACTCACGCTACGGCAACTCAGACACAGGATTTCTCTACCAGCTCCGCGACATCACTGGAGCAGCCCGCACTGACCAAGTAGCCGGCCCTCAATGGTTCGCAACAGTCTACGAGAACTATTACTACTACTTCCACAACCCAGGCGACACAGACCACGCAGGCATGTACCGCAGGACTATGGGAGGAGAGACACCCGACGTAGCCTTCTCGGTGATCGGCGACATGATTGACGGGTTCAACTTCGTCAACGCTGAGGAGCCGCAGCCCTACGAATCATGGATGAGGCGCGGACTAATCAACACCAGCTACTACGACCCATACCCCGACCCTGTCGAGAGCCTCTGCGTAGTCATCACCAACGGGCAGGGGGACTTCAGCGTGAGATTCGCCAACCCTTACGCGAGGCACTTCCCGTTCTGGTGGGGCTGGGGCGTTGACACCACAGCTAACCCAAACTGGTGGAATTACTACGACTGGCGCGAATACGGCTACGTTACAGCTGACCCGATAAACTATATCGTCTCTGGCACAACGATTTACGAGCGCGGGACCGACAGACGCTACACCGAGAAATATTTCTACGTGGTCTCACAGGACGCTTCGGGAGATGTGGCGGGAAGGTATATCACTGACACTTCAGGCAGCACTGTCTACACTATCTCTGGGGACATTGACGGCCTTCACCAGTTCTACGACACTGACAGCGAATTAGCCTACACCGTCTCTGATGATAAAGTCTACAACTCTTCGGGTAATTTAGCGTGGACAATCGAGACCGGCGACGACGACACGCTATTCATCTGCGAGGTCAGGACAGTAAACCAGTCGATAACCTTCGCGGGCTTCGACGAGGATTACACAATCACCCCAAACGCTACGGCAGAACAGGCAATAGCTTCGGGGAACTACCTCGACGCAAACTTCAGGATAAGGGGCAGCAACACCTACGATTACGGCAGCACTCTGGGCTATATCACGTTCAGGCAGAGGGCGAGTTTTGCCGCAGGCTACAGCAACTACAGGGAGTTCACCAGTATTCCTATGGTGATTGCGAACGTCTCAAACGGCAACGCTTCCGACAACCCGCTAATCTTCGATATGATAGTGTTCAACGACAGCGGCGACATAGTGAACCGGATAAAGTTCAACTGGGACGCACAGCAGGATATGCCGACTCAGGACTTGGGTACGTTCTTCATGATGCAGACGTACAATTCATCAATGCCTACGTACACCCTAGAGACACGAATCACCAACAACACGGGCACACGTTACGAGCTCTACAGGTACGACCAATACGGGAGCTATTTGCGCAACACTTCACCCGACGTGGTCTACAGGGACAATTACGCCAGCATCAGGCCGGCCCACTGGAGGTACAATCTTACGCAGGACCTGTACGGGACGTTGCCTGATACGTTCATGCTCGACGCTCACAGCCAGATAGCTCCGGGACTCGTTACGGTCTACCAGAGCGACGTATACGGGACGATTAACATGAACTATGACACAAGCGAGTCGTTCAGGCTCTACGAATACTCCAGCACAAACCCGAAGAATTTGCGGCTGAACTACACACGAGTTGCGGGGATGACTACGGCAGGGCCAAGACTCACGCTCTCTGGGGACTTGGCCGGGACTCAAGGGTTCTCCATGCAGTTTGCTGACGTTGGGCAGAACGACGACGAGACAGAGTACGAACTCACTAACCTTATGGGCAAAGCTCCCGCAATGGTTGCCGCCGCAGACAGCGCAGTAGCTCCCGGGAACGTCTACATAAGTTCGGGTGCGTTGAACGCCTTCACGATAAGCAAGGACGTACCGCCGGCACTTGAGGCTGTCGTGTCGTATGATGAGGTAGTCTCCGCAGAGCCCGAGCCAGAACCCGATACCCCGACGGCTTCAGACGATAACCAGCCTGTAGCCCCGTTGTCGGTCAGTGCGGCAACTACATACACTACGGACAAGATAGCCCTTCAGCCGGTATCAATCCGCTTGAGAATCCCGAGACAGAGTCAGCTACTCGTGAACATCTGGGACTATCTGGAGGAAGCCTCAACGACTCGTGAACTCTTCAGCAGGTTCGCCAATTACGGCACAGTTTGGGTGAGGTCTAAGGCAACAAGGGAGTACGATACTAACCTGTTTACGGCTGTCAACAACAGAGGAAGCAGTGTGGGTGCGAGTGCTGCGGACTGCGTGAGGGCGTTCCTGTACAACGATGAATTGTACTTGGACTTCATCGTTCTCATTGCGGACGCCAAGAGCCAGCGTGAGGGAAGGACGGCGTTTATCGAGGTGTTCAAGGACGACAACGTGCCGTATATTCTGATAGGGGACGGCCAAGTGGACAAACGGTGGGAGCTGTCGTTCTACGTTGGGGCAGCGAGCTCGAACCCTGACACGAGGAATCCCGATACACCGTCAACACCTACGACTTCACAGGACGTTACGCCCCAGCCTGAGAGCAATTCAGGAGGCGGAGGCGGAGGCGGGTGCAGTCTTGGGCTTGTTGGTTGTCTGGGACTGATTGTGTTAGCGTTGAAGTTACGGAAGGACTAGAGAGAAAAATTCCCCTCAGCGTAAAAACTGGGGGGACTTCTCTTACTCCTCGTCTATGAAAATGTGAAGGCAAGTCGGCTCGTCCTTACCCTCCGGCGTAAGGGTAGGCACAAAAATTCCCCTCAGCGCAAAAACTGGGGGGACTTCTCTTACTCTTTGTCGACGAATATGTGATAGATTGACCTTATCGCCCGCTCGAAATCCTCATTAAGAACACCAACAATGATATTCAGCTCACTGGCTCCCTGATCAATCATTCGGACATTTATTCTTGCTTCGGCTAAGGCCCGGAAAATCTTTGCTGCCGTTCCAGTCTGGGACTTCATGCCGCGACCAACAACGGCAATAAGCGATATTCCCGACTCAACCTCCACAGACTCAGGCTCAACGAATTTTGCTATCCTCGCTAACACGTCCTGCTCGTGCTCGATGAACTTGGCCTCGTGAACGATTACCGTCATAGTGTCGATTCCCGAAGGCAGGTGTTCTAGCGGGATGCCGTTATCCTCGAAACACTGCGCAACCTTCCTGTAGAAGTCCGGCTGTGAGTGCATGAGGTCCTTAGCGATTACGATAGAGCAGAAATTTCTTCGTCCCGCTATTCCAGTAATCGTGTACTTAGACCTTCTCGCAGTGTTCTCGACAATCCATGTGCCCGGGTCTTCGGGTGCGTTTGTGTTGCGGATGTTGATCGGGATTCCCGCCTTCTTGACGGGGAAAATCGCGTCCTCATGCATCACGCTCGCTCCCATGTAGGACAGCTCCCGTAACTCCTTGTAGGTGATGTTGCTCATAACTGCTGGGTTGCTCACTATGTGCGGGTCAGCCATGAGAAGGCCGCTAACGTCCGTCCAGTTCTCGTACACTCCAGCACGGCACGCACGAGCCACTATCGAGCCGGTGATGTCCGAACCTCCCCGCGAGAAAGTCCTAATCCTTCCGTCCGGGGCAGACCCGTAGAACCCCGGAACAACTGCGCACGCCGTCTCCTGAAGTCTCGGGGCAAGCACTGAGTCCGTCTTGGCCTGGTCGAAGTTCCCGTGTTCGTCGAAGAATATCACTTCCGCAGCGTCAATGAACTCATAGCCCAAATACGCGGACATTACGAGGCCGTTCAAGTACTCTCCTCGTGAGGCAGTGTAGTCCTTCTCAGGCTCATGAAGTAATTTGTTCTCGATTTCGTCAAAGGCTTCGGCAAGTGAGAGGCTCAACCCCAAACCCTGAATTATCTCGTTGTACCTGTCCTTCACGGCCAAGAACGGCTCATAGAAATTCTGACCCCTAACCGCGAGTTCATAGCACTCATAGAGCAAATCAGTAACCTTGATGTCCCCGCTGTGGCGTTTTCCCGGAGCCGACGGGACAACGTAAACCCGTGAGTCGTCCTTACGGATGATGTCTCCGGCCTTCCTGAACTGTTCAGCACTCGCTAATGACGTGCCCCCGAACTTTACGACCTTCCTCATTCACCGAGCACCCGGAACTTCGTACCGTTGGGCCTGAACTTCACCGTTGAGACTGTTGCGGGCTTGAGGTCCTCCAGGCCGTTCTTGATATTGCGTCCGATGTTCTTTGCGCACTCGATAACGTCAGAGACAACTGCGCTGGCCGTCGGGAGCTTCCCTGCACCGCGTCCGTAGAACATGAGGTTATCGACCTGAGTCCCGTGAATCATTATGCCGTTGAAGACATCGTTCACTCCGTAGAGTGGGTGGGCAATCGGCACAAGGTATGGCGCAACGTTCACTGAGCCCTTCTCAGCGTCATAGACACCGAGCAGCTTTATCGACATGCCTTTAGCCTCAGCGTCCGCAAAATCGTGGCGGGTGATGCTCGTAATTCCCTCACAGGCTACCTGCTCATAAGAATATTTCTTGCCGGACACCAGAGAGGCCAATATCGCTATCTTTCTGGCTGTGTCGTGCCCCTCAACGTCAGCGGCCGGGTTGCGTTCCGCGAAGCCCTTCTCCTGAGCTTCCTTGAGGGCTGAGTCGAAATCCTTACCGGCCTTCATGTTCGTTAGTATATAGTTGCAGGTCCCGTTGAGGATTCCGGCTACCTTCGTGATGTTCTCGTGGCCGCATGACTCACGGAGCGTCCGCAAAATCGGCACTCCTCCTCCCACGCTGGCCTCGAACAAGTACGTACAGCTATGCTCTCTGGCTATCCCGCTGAGTTCCACTCCGTGAGCGTCTACTAGTTCCTTGTTGGAGCTGCACACGCTGATACCGTGCTCAAGTGCGGCTTTGGTGTAGGTGAAGGCCGGCTCCTTCCCGCCCATAGTCTCGCAGACCACTTTGACTTCCGGGTCATTGACGATGACGTTAATATCATTGACGACTCCGGGAATGTCCCTGATGTCGAGAATGTATT
>JAFPZI010000156.1 GCA_017417365.1 Synergistaceae bacterium | reverse complement strand
TGGCTCAGTTCCCCGGCATATGTACGGGATATTGTGTGTTACTCTGTCCCTGCACTTCAAGTCAGGATTCCAAGTGAGGGCGTAATCAAAGATATTCAGGTCCGGGTCAACGCATTCGGCTGAGAAGAACACGAATATACAGTTTTTGTTCCTGCGGAGATATTTCTTGAGCCTGAGACATTGCTCCCACAACACAAAACACTTATCGGTGGCAATAACGTAGTCCGGATTCTCGTTGTCGAGGACAAACCTGCCAACAAAGTTCGGGTCTCTCATCATCATTGTTTTTCTCAGCCAATTTAGGAGGGTGTCAAAGTCAAAATCTTGAATGCCGTAATATATAAACGCTACTCTATATTCGGGCAATAAGGTGGTGTGGTGTGGTGTGGTGTGGTATTATACACAGCCATAATCCTACTGTCAATCTCCCTTCTGCAATTTTTCTGCATAAAATTTTTTCACTATTATATTATATATTATATCATGTGATATAATTTCTCACGTTGCGCCTGTGGCTCAGCGGATAGAGCGTCGGCCTCCGGAGCAGAAGGTCAGGAGTCCGAATCTCCTCAGGCGCGCCATCACTCAAGACTTTTCCAGCCTCGTCCACACAACACGGACGGGGCTTTGTTGTACTCTGTGCTACAATAATTTCACACTTCACAAGCAATAATTTCACACACAGGAGGAATTTTCACAATGGCACTAGCTAATAACGGCAACATCTACGTACCCTACGAGAAGCGTTCAGGCAGTGAGTCAGTCGTCTATTTCACGAGGAACTTATCTTCGGAGGGGCTCAGGAAGATTTATGCCCGCGTCTGTCAGGACCTGACCGGCAAAGTAGCAATCAAGCTCCACACAGGAGAACCCCACGGCCCTAACATCATTCCGCGCCCATGGGTCAAGGACCTCATCACCGACTGCCTCCCCGAAGCTCACATCGTCGAGACCAACGCATACTACGAGGGCGACCGCTACACCACCCCTCAGCACCGCGAGACCCTCAAGATCAACGGCTGGAATTTCGCTCCCGTCGACATCATGGACGAACACGGCACAGCAATGCTCCCGGTGAAGGGCGGACACTACTTCACAGAAATATCTATGGGCAAAGGACTCCTCGATTATGACTCCCTGTTGGTATTGACGCACTTCAAGGGACACGTTCAGGGGGGCTTCGGCGGCTCCAACAAGAACATCGGCATCGGCTGTGCTGACGGCAGAATCGGTAAGGCCATGATCCACACGACACCCGGGCAGCCCGACCAGTGGGACATAGACGGCGAAGAGTTCATGGAGAGAATTAGTGAGTCCGCAAAGGCTACGGTTGACCACTTCGGCAAACACATAGCGTTCATTAACGTAATGCGCAACATGTCGGTATCGTGCGACTGTGAGGGCGTGGCAGCTGAACCCGTAGTAACTCCCAACGTGGGCATTCTGGCTTCACTGGACATTGCCGCGATTGACTGGGCCAGCGTCGATTTGGTCTACGCAATGCCCGAGAACTACAACCACGCTTTAGTCGAGAGGATGGAGTCCCGGCACGGCTTGAGGCAGCTAACCTACATGACTGAACTCGGGATGGGGAATTGCCGCTACAATCTCATAGACATTGACAACGGGGACGCAAAAATCTCCCTCAAGAATGCGGTCAAACACGTAAAACCTTTTGAGGGCTAAAGAATGTTAGGAGCAGTTGCAGGGGACATTATCGGGAGTCCCTACGAGTTCAACAGGAACAACATCAAGACTACTGAATTTCCCCTCTTCTCGCCCCGTTCACGCTTCACTGATGATACGGTGATGACGTTCGCAGTTGCCAAAGCAATAATGAGGACGGCCCCAAGAATCGGAGACGTTCCCGACAAGAATGCGTTTGCTGAGGCGGTGATTGACTCCATGCATGAACTTGGCCACATGTACCAGTATGTTGGCTATGGGACTAAGTTCGTGAAGTGGCTTTTCCGCAACAGCAGGGAGCCTTACGGGAGCTTTGGGAACGGTTCGGCTATGAGGGTCTCACCAGTGGCTTGGGCGTTCGGGACTCTTGAGGAAGTCGAGACTTTTGCGGGGATAAGTGCGGAGGTAACCCACAATCACCCAGAGGGAGTGAAGGGAGCTATGGCAGCTGCCGTGTCAATCTTTCTTGCCAATGCGGGGAACACGAAGGCACAGATTCGGGATTATGTCAGCCAGAGGTACGGCTATGACCTTACGCGGAGTCTCGACGAGATTCGGCCAAGCTACAAGTTCGACGCGACGTGTCAGGGTTCTGTGCCGGAAGCTATAACGGCCTTCCTTGAGGGTGAGTCCTACGAGGACACGATACGCAAGGCAGTATCACTCGGCGGTGATTCGGACACGATAGCGTGCATTGCCGGAGGGATAGCTGAGGCGTTTTTCGGGGGAGTTCCAGAGGGGATTATGAGTGAGGTACTCGTGAGGCTTGATGACAACTTGAGGGGAATATTTGATTCTTGGTGCTCATGGATGACTGGAGGAAATGATTAATGTTAGGCGCAATTGTCGGTGATGTTGTGGGGAGCCCGTTCGAGTTCGACAGAAAGAGGGAAATAGCCCACAGCAAGAAATTTCCGTTGGTGCCTAAGGAGGCATATGCTACGGATGATACGGTGATGACTCTGGCTGTAGCTGACGCGGTCATGAAGACTTTTCCCAAGAAGGGAGCCCCTGCCGATGATGGGGAGTTCCGGGCAAACGTGATTAAGTCTATGCAGTCTTGGGGGAAAAAGTACCCTAGTGCAGGATACGGCGTGAGGTTCTATGGCTGGCTCTATGACTCTAACCCAAAACCTTACGGCAGCTGGGGGAACGGGTCAGCTATGAGGGTGTCTCCTGTTGCGTGGGCGTTTGAGTCCCTGTGGGAGGTTGAGCACTTCGCCGGAATAACTGCGGAGGTCTCGCACAATCACCCTGAAGGCCTCAAGGGAGCGCAGGCCACAGCAGGAGCAATCTTCTTGGCGCGGACGGGGCACAGCAAGGCAGAAATCAAGACCTACATTGCGACTCGTTACGGTTACGACCTGAATCGGACTCTCGACGAGATCCGCCCGGAGTATTACCACGTAGAGTCGTGTCAGGAGACTGTGCCGGAAGCGGTTATTGCGTTCCTTGAGGGTAGAGACTTTGAGGACGTTGTGAGGTGTGCGGTGTCGTTGAGCGGGGACAGTGATACCCTGACGGCAATAGCTGCCTCAATCGCTGAAGGGTTCTACGGGATTCCCGATGAGATAAGTGATATGGTCATGCCTAAACTTGATGGAGATTTGACGGATTTGCTGCTTAAGTGGGAATTGTGGAGAAGGTAGAAGATTACGGGAGGCCCTTTTTGTGGAGAGGTCTCCCGTTTTGTCTATCTGTGCTTCTTTGCGCGGTGCTCTTCACGTCTTCTCTTTATGGCTTCCTCCTCCTCAACATACCGCCAATCCCAATCAGTTGCGCCGGTTGCCTGTGCGTTAAGAAGTTCTTGGCCTTCCAGCCCGTGAAGAAAATCCCAGTCCCCCATCAGTGCTTACCCTCCGTCCAGTTGTCCCGGACAATACACACCGCCTTCATCGGCAGCGTAACTTTGAGCTTCCCATCAGGATTGACCGTAGACACCCATTCGGACACAGGAGCCCCCGCCCTCTCTGGAGCAATTACCCCAATAGGCAGAATACCCCGCTCCCTCAGTCCCGCAAACAGTTCGTCTATCGTCCTCCCAGAATACTCACCCTCAACATCAACCGTCGCGAAGCTGTGCCCGTCGTCCGCCGTCGAAAGAATGTCCCGGATAAACGCAGAAATTCCCTCGTTGTGAGTACACATTGACGTTATCCCAGCTATAAGGCTGTCCGAATACAGAATATCGTCAACGTGTGCGTAGTGTGCGTAACGTTCATTCTCTGGGTTGTGCAGCTCCATCACCGTATAGATGTTCGGTGCAGCGTCCTCAACAGCTAAGGCCGTCAATATCGAGTGTGAGTCATCGTCCCCAAAATCCGGGTCCCCAAGAATTATCGCGCTCCTTGCCTTCTGGATTCCTCCCTTGATTAACGCCTCACGTTCCGACGGATTCCCCTGCACAAAGAATATTTCGCTATCCAGGTCTGCCGGACGTTCCCGAGCTATCAACGCCGCCTCCTGTCCCGCTGAAAGTATCTCCCGAATCAAGTACGGCCCTCTTCCGTTCCATCCGCAGATCAACACATGCCCCTCGTATTTGCAGCTGTTTATTCCCATCATCTCCCCTAAGATTGCCTTAATCCGGCTGTTTATCAGCCTCTGCATGACTTCCGCAAACACCACGCCGAACAAGGCCACTCCGAATATCGACAGAAGGAACACCATTATTCTCCCGCCCATTGTGTGGGGTGAGTTGGCAAATTCCCCCTGCCCGATAAGCGTGAATAACACCGTCCACATTGAGTCCCAGTATGAGCCGGTGAAATTCCTCTCCTGCCACCACACGAACAGCGCACTGCCCCCCATAAGCCCAAAGAACATCAGGAGAGCAAGTGCCAATTTGTGGTGGAACTTCTTCGCGAAATTCACACCCCGCCGAGCGTTCTTGACGGTCTTGACGAAACTCTTCGCAGACATGGCTAGTCCAGAAAGTCTTTGAGCTTCTTGCTGGGCTGTCTCAGTTTTCGCAGTGCCTTAGCCTCTATCTGCCGGATTCTTTCGCGCGTTACGTTGAACTTCTTCCCGACCTCCTCAAGTGTGTATGAGTGTCCGTCCTCAAGCCCAAAACGGTAATGCAGAACTTCCCGCTCACGTTCCGAAAGAGTGCTCAACATGTCCTCTATCTGTTCGTGGAGCAAATGCCCTGCAGCCGCCTCATCTGGACTCGGTAAGTCATGGTCCTCTATGAAGTCCCCGAGCTGTGAGTCCTCCTCCTCGCCTATGGGGGTCTCCAGAGACACGGGAAGCTGTGAAATCCTCCGAATCTCCTCGACTCGTGAGGCCTCAATACCCATTTTCTTGGCGATTTCCTCATCAGAAGGCTCCCGGCCAAGTTCCTGCACAAGAAGCCTCGAGACTCTTACCATCTTGTTAATTGTCTCGACCATGTGCACAGGGACTCTAATCGTTCTCGCCTGGTCAGCTATTGCCCTCGTTATAGCCTGACGAATCCACCACGTTGCGTAGGTGCTGAACTTGAAGCCCCTCCTGTAGTCGAATTTCTCTACAGCACGGATTAGCCCCAAATTACCCTCCTGAATCAGGTCAAGGAACAGCATACCACGCCCAATATATTTCTTGGCGATGCTCACTACAAGCCTCAAATTCGCGTCAATCAGCTTCTTCTTGGCCTCCTCATCGCCTTCCTCCATTCTTTGGGCGAGCTCCACTTCTTCCGCAGCAGTCAACAGAGACACCTTGCCGATCTCCCTCAAGTACATTCTTACTGGGTCGGTTAAGGGTATGTCGTCGAGCTTGGCCAACTCGCTGTCAATCGTCGGGATGAACTCCTCGCGGGCATCTGCTGGTGCGGGAATCTTCCCTATGTTCGCCTTGTCGACAACGTCAATGCCCATCTCCTGAAGGTTCGTAAATATCCTGTCCAGAGTGTCAGCGTCCCATGACTCCGCCGGTAAATGACGCTCTATGTCGTCGTGGGTAACGTAGCCACGTCCGCTCCCTTCGTCTAGGAGGTCCTGAACAGCTCCCGCGCCCGGTTCGTCTGGAACGCTCCCCAAATCAACATCAGCGCCAAAGTTCTCGGCGACTTCCGGCTCTTTCACTTTAGCTTTCTTTCTTGGCAATGTTAATCTCCCTCTCTTCTCTCAATTATTGTTCGTCATCACGATTCCTCACGCTCACTGCCGCTCCCATAAACGGAGGGAAATCCTCAGTGTTCGCTCCCCCTACAATCTCCCTCGTTCCGTCAAACGTGAAGTCCGAAATCATCTCGCTCACCCGTAAGTCCGTCGGGCTGTCCTTCTCCCATGACACAAAGAATCTCTTGTACCCGAACTCCTCAGCGTAGTATGAATTGTTGGCGTTGTCCCTCAAGGCCTCCAAGATTCCCGCAAAGCCCCTCAAGTATTCAGTGCTGTCGTAGAACGGCTCATCTCCTGCTACGGCTATGACTCTGGTAGTGCCCTCAAAGACTCCTCGGCTCCAGAGTGAACAGGCAGTAATTCCTGCAGTAAGTTTGTAGTTCACGCACGGGAGGGTCAATGAGGCAATTACGGCCCTTTCCAGCTGGTCAGAATATCCCAGAGTCATTAAGAAGCCCAAGCTGAAGAATTTATCTGGGGAGTACTTGAAGAAGTTTTCTCTCGGGAGGTTCCCAACACAGCCGGTGGACGGAGAGGCCATGAAGAAAAATTCACCCTCGAGGTCAAGGCAGGCTCTGGAGATTCTGTGAAGTGTATCATCATGAAACCTGTTGAGCGATACGGGGTGATAGTCCTTCCCGAACGGAAACCATGAGGAGATTTCCACGTAAAGTTCGGAGTTCCAGAAGGGCAGGATCAACTGGCGGGTTCCTCTTCCTTAGACTGTTTCTCGCGTATGACCTTCACGACGCACTCGACTAATTGAGTGATTTCCGGCTTGGTTACCTGATAGTTTGCTCCGACCGACGCGGCTTTGTTCTTGATGTCATTTGCCATTATCGACGAGAAGACTATCACGGGGATATTCTTTGTGTCGGGGTTCTCCTTAATGCGCCGTGTTAATGTGAGTCCGTCAAGTCTGGGCATCTCAACGTCAGTAATCAGCAAGTCGCACTTCTCACCCTCACGCACGATAGCTTCATAGGCTACTTTACCGTCCGGGCATATGTGGAGGTCAGTGAACCCGCTCGCCATTAATGCGTCCTCAACCTGTTTGCGGATGAGCGGGGAGTCTTCGGCCACAATAATATGATAGTCCCCTGGGTGTCCTACACCCTCCATCATTGAGACGGCTTTTCCCGGGTCTCCTGAGTGCTGAATGACCAGCTGCGGACTGATGGTCTGAACGATTGCTTCATAGTCGAGAAGAAGGACGTTGCGAGAGTCCCTCTTGATGACGTAGAGAATCCAATCACCTAGATATTTACCTGTCATGCTAGCGTCAAGGTCTTCGGACTTAATCCTGTAGATTCTCTCGACGGCATCGACTACAAAGCCTAGTTTGACCTCGTTGAACTCTGCGATAATGACCTTGCTCTGTTCCATCGGGGTAGTGGGGGGGATTCCGAGAAAGATTCTGAGGTCAACCATAGGGAGGACTTCACCGCGCACCGAAGTTATTCCGATTAATGCTACGGGCGCGTCAGGGATTGAGCGAACTCCCGGCCAGCGCAGAATTTCGCGGGTTTTATCGACGTTAATAGCGAAAGACTGATCACCGAGCACAAAGACGACCAACTGCCATTCATTAGTGCCGACTTCAGTCGTAACTTTTTTGACTTCCTGCATAATATATACAGCCTCCGCTCTTGGGGTACATGTCCGTATATCTTATCACAAATGGTGGGCGGTAACAGGTATTAGTGAGTTGGGAGTTGTGGTTATGGCAGGATAGTTTTTGCGGAGAGGCACACTAGCTTTATCGGTGTGAAGCCGTTGGGGGTCGCCCCCTGAGCCTGATATTCAGGTAAAGGAGGTGAAGGCCGTGAAGGATATGCTTGACGGAAGCATAAAACTGCTGCAGATCATCGCAACTTCCGCAACAGTTTGTGAACGTATCCTAAGAGTGATTCGTTACTGGCTCACCCACTAGGTTATGTGCTACCGTAGACTTGCCTTAGTGGGGATTTCCACTCCCCGCTTAGGCGGTCTGTAATTTTTGACACCCGACCTCTGTCAGCAAGCTGACCTTTTGAGTTTGCCCGAGTGTTTTAATTATACACTACCAAATATATTTACTCAGCAGAAAATTTTCACACAGTTCACCAAGAAACACCCTACACTATACACATATACAGCGCAGTACCCTCAACAATGCTCAAAGAGTGTATTGCGCCTCATCACCACCCAAGCACACGCACACCTCAACCAACACACCCAAGCACAGCCCTCACCAAGACACACCCTGCACCATACACATATAGAGCGCGGTCCCACCAACAATGCTCAAGAGAGTATTGCGCTTCCACACCTGCAGCACTACCACCAATAAACTCGCACACACCTCCGGCACCCCGTGAGTCCCAGCGAGAAAATTCACTCCCCTCAAACAGTACACCGCAAGCATTCCCATCACCGCAGGAGGCAGCACCCTCCCAAGATACACGATGAACGGCGGCTGACTCCTCCCGAAGAATATGAACGGCAATACCCGAAGCAGCACCGTTACCCCCCCAGAAATCACCACAACATACCCCGCATGAACGTCAAACATCCTCAATCCTCCCCCTGAGAATGAACAGAATAACCGTGATAACTATCATCGAGGGAATCAGGAAATTTTCAGCCCCAAAGACTACAAGACATAACACGCTGGAGATTAGGCCGGTTAGTGCGGGATAATGCCTCTCAGTGTTCAGCCACTGTTCAACACATATGCTCACGAATAACGCCGTCAGCGCAAAATCTATCCCCCTAGAGTCAAACGGCAGAACTTGCCCAAGAAGTGAACCTATTACCCCGCCGGACACCCAGTAAGAGTGATTCATCACTGACACAAGGAAGCAGTAATCAGGGTCATCTGACTCGCACACAAGAGAATACGTCTCATCCGTGAGGGCGTAAATCATGTAGGCCTTCCTGAACCCGTGAATGTCCCTGTAACGTTCAGCCATAGATACCCCGTAGAACAAGTGCCTTGCGCTGACCATTAGGGCCGTCAATCCCGCAGTACCTAGAGCCGTCCCGGCAGTGAACATCTCCGCAGCAACAAACTGCATAGTTCCCGAGTAGATCAACAGCCCCATACCCAACGCCCACACTACACCGTAACCCTTAGTGCTGAGAAGAATCCCGAACCCTATTCCCAGCACAACATAGCCAGCCATAACAGGCAAAGTGTCCCGGAAGGCACGTGAGACTACACCATCTCGCATTTCAGCTCCTCACCATCAAGAGCTACGTTAATCTTCGACCCGCCGTCGGAAATCTTCCCCGCTAACATGAAGTCCGACAGCTTGTCCTCAAGTATCGATTGTATTGCTCTCCTCAGGGGACGGGCTCCGTATTTGGGCTTGAAACCCTTCTCGAGAATCTTGGCCTTGACCTCATCGGATACGTTAATCTTCACACCCTTAGTGTCTAGCCTCTGCGACAAATCATCGAGCATAGTATCAATAATCTTCATGAGGTTATCACGTGATAGGGGCTTGAACACTGCGATTTCGTCAATTCGGTTGAGAAATTCAGGCCGGAAAAGTTTATTGGCCTCCTCGAGAATTATGCTCTTCGTGCGCTCCCAATCTCGCTGGCTCTGAGTCTCCGCACTCATCCCGAAACCTAGTGAATTTCCCTGCTGGGCCTCCTTTGCTCCGACATTGCTCGTCATTATGATTACTGTGTTCCGGAAATCCACCTTCCGCCCCTGACCGTCCGTCAATTTCCCGTCATCGAGAATCTGTAACAGTATGTTAAACACGTCAGGGTGAGCCTTCTCGATTTCGTCAAACAGTATGACGCTGTAGGGCTTCCTCCGAATAATTTCCGTGAGCTTCCCGCCCGACTCGTGCCCGACGTAACCGGGGGGAGCTCCGACGAGCTTTGAGACTTCATGACGCTCCATAAATTCACTCATGTCGATACGCACCATAGAGTCCTCACGCCCGAACATGAACCGCGCCAAACAACGAGCGAGTTCCGTTTTCCCGACACCTGTGGGACCCATGAACAGAAAGCTCCCGATTGGCCGTCTGGGGTCTCTGAGTCCCGTACGTGCCCGGCGTATTGCCCGAGCTACTGCACTCACCGCCTCGTCCTGACCGATTAGCCTCCGGGAAATCTCTTCCTCCATCTTCAGAAGCCTCGTGGTCTCCGCTTCCGTCAACTGCCTCACGGGTATTCCTGTCTGTTCCGCAACAACTGCGGCAATGTCCTCGCTGGTGATTTTACGGCGTTCGTTCCTGCGGGTGGCCTGCCATTTCCTCATGGCCCGGTCGAGTTCGTCGGAGATTTTGCGCTCAGAGTCCCGCAACTCCGTAGCAAGTTCGTACTGTTCGGACATTACGGCCTCTTCCTTCTTCTTCTGGACGGCCTCCAGTTCGTGCTTGATGTCGTTGATGTATTCGGGAGGCTCAAGCTCCATTAAGCGCGTTCTTGCTCCTGCCTCGTCTATCAGGTCTATTCCCTTGTCCGGCAAAAATCTGTCCTGAACGTAACGGGACGACAACTTTGCGGCGGCATCGATTGCGTCATCAGTGAATATGACGTTGTGGTGGGACTCGTACCTGTCCTTGAGGCCCCGAAGAATCAACACCGCATCATCCACGCTGGGTTCGTCGACCTGAATCGGCTGAAAACGTCTCTCTAATGCAGCGTCCTTCTCGACATACTTTCTGTACTCGTCCTGAGTCGTCGCGCCTATTAGCTGGAAAGCCCCGCGGGACAATTCCGGCTTGAGGATGTTTGCGGCATCGGTTGAGCCTTCCGCGTTGCCTGCACCGATTATCGTGTGGACCTCGTCAACGAACAGAATCACGTTCCCTCCGCTGTCAACGAGTTCCTTGACCACTCGGCGGAGTCTGTCCTCAAACTCGCCCCTGTACTTTGTCCCGGCCACAAGCGTACCCATGTTGAGCTGGATTATCCGCTTTTCTCGAAGGGGTTCGGGTGCCTGTCCTGAAGCTATCTGTCTGGCGAGTCCCTCAACTATTGCCGTCTTGCCGACTCCCGGGTCGCCGATAAGTACGGGGTTGCTCTTAGTGCGGCGGCATAGTACCTGCATCAGACGCTTAATCTCCTTCTCGCGGCCTATCACGGGGTCAAGTTCACCGTTGCGTGCTCGTTCGGTTAAGTCCGTCCCCAAGTGGTCAAGTGTAGGGGTCTTCACCTTGCCCTTGCGCTTTGAGGTTGCTGTGTTGCTGGACGTTGAGGCAGTACGTGAACCTGTGCCGTTCTCGAGAATGTCGCTGACCTGCTTCAAAACGTTCATAGGAGTCAGCCCCATAGCCTTGAACTGCTGAACGATAAGGCCGGAATCATCCGCGAGAATCCCAAGCAGAATGTGTTCTGTGTCGACGTAATTCACTCCCATCTTTCTGGCTTCCGACATCGCAACGTCTAGAGCGCGCTTCATTCTTGGACTCAACGGGAGGTCTACGGGTTTGGCGAGTATGTCCTGTCCGTGCCCGATCAAGTCCCGAATGTGTGCGGCCAAGTTCTCGGGGTCAATGCCTAGCTCAGTGAGTGCCTGACAGGCTACCCCGCTGCCCTCCTGAAGAATCCCGAGCAATAAGTGTTCAGGCTCTACCATAGTGTGCCCCATGTTGAGGGCTTCGTGATGGGCTAACTGAATTACTCTCTTTCCTCGCTCTGTGTAGAACTGCCACATGGATTAATCTTCATCTCCCTCGTCAAATTCTTCTGCCTCGTCGAGAACTAACCCTTTGAGCATACGTTTTAGGCATTCTGCAAAGATTTCTTCACGTCTTGGGACGCGTACACCTGACAAAGTTTCGTCAAGGTGGCGTAAGGCTATCTCGACTAAGAGCCTTTCTCTGTACGAGATAAATTTTCTGTCCCCGAGAATCTTTAGCAGCTTGTGGGCATCGTAGAGCGATATAGAGTCTCCCACAATTTCGTCAATGTGGCTGGCCTTCTCTTCCGGGTCGGTGCAGGCTATCCTGAAGATCTTTATGTAGCCGTTTTCACCCCTTCTGCTCTCGATGATGTAGCCGTGTTCGGGAGAAAATCTGCTCCTGAGGACGTAATTAATCTGGCTCGGTACGCACTCGAACATGTCGGCTAACTCTTTGCGTCTGAGGCTGACGACGTTATCATCAACCCTATCAAGACACCTCAAGATATACTGTTCGATACTGCTGCTCAAATTCTGCATTGCTAATCAGCTCCTCGATAAATACGGGTAAAATATGAGAATGCATTATATTTTCTAGGTTAATGATAATCAAGTGAGGAAATTGACTATTAAGCGCATTCCCCTAAAATCTACTCATTAATCAACAAGGAGAGTGAAGAATTTTGGCAGAAGAAATTATTGACGGAGGACTAGAGATTCTCAAGTACCCGAATCCCATCCTCAAGAAGAAATCCGAACCCGTAACGGTCTTTGACGATGAGCTTGCGAAATTCGTGAAGGATATGTTTGCGTCCATGAGGGCACATCAGGGCGTGGGACTTGCTGCCCCTCAAGTCGGAGTCCTCAAGAAGATTGCTGTGATTGAGTACGAGGGAAAAAGTTACGTCCTAATCAACCCGAGAGTCCTCGACCAGAAGGGCCTTAATGACGAGGAAGAAGGCTGCCTGAGCTTCCCGGGAATCTACGCACACGTTACGCGCCCCGAGTGGGTGAAGATTGAGGCCCAAGACGAGACCGGCGCAACCCACGAGTACGAGGGCACAGGCTACACAGCCCGGGCATTCCTCCACGAGATGGACCACCTTACGGGAAAATTGTTCGTGGACTACCTATCGAGCCTCAAGCGCAACGCCATCAAGAAGAAGGCCGCAAAGAACACGGGAGGGCATTTCTAGGTGAGCGCACAAACTTTCTGGTTCATGGGGACGGGGAAATTCGCGGCATTGTGCCTTGAGGGACTCACACGTAGGGGAGTGAACCTCTCACGGATCATCACGGGACTTCCGACACGTTCGGGCAGGAACAACCGAGAGAACCCTTCACCCGTCGAGGAGGCAGCCACAGCACTTGGCCTAAGCGTAACACGAACGGGCAAGCTCACGGAGAATCCCGAACTGCTTCACGATTTCGAGTCGGCACCTCCTGCGCTAATTTTCGTTATCGACTTCGGGCAAATCATCCGCGAACCATTGCTCTCGTGCTTGTGCCTGAACATTCACCCTTCACTTCTGCCCGAGTACAGGGGAGCTGCTCCGATACAGAGGGCACTTCTTGACGGCCATACTCACACGGGAGTAACTGTGTTCAAGCTGGTTAGGGCAATGGACGCCGGGCCGGTGGTCGCTCAGGAACGCGTAGAGATTGGCCCCGACGACAACGCTTCGGACCTCTATACACGTCTCGCGGAAGTCGGGTGCGGTCTCGCTGCTGATGCCCTGAAGAATCCCGAAGGCCTCACGTTCACACCGCAGGACGACTCACGTGCGACTTTTGCCCCAAAGCTCGAAAAGGAGGAGTTCGCTCTGTCGTTCACGATGAGTGCGGAGAAGTTCACGAACACCGTGCGCGCTCTGGACATGTCGGGAGGGGCTTACGTGATGGTTCGGGGACGGCGCGTTAAGGTCTGGAGGGCTGGTGTGTGTGAGGGGGTGAAGGCAAAAACTCCCGGCCAAGTTCTGGATTGTTCGGGGAGGCTGATAGTGTCTTGCGGTGAAGGCAGCGTCGAACTCTCTGAAGTCCAGAGCGAGGGCAAAAACAGAGTCAGTTCTCTCGATTGGGCGCGAGGACTCCGGCTCAAAACAGGCAGCTCATTATGAATGTGTAAATTATGTAGTTATGCGCTATAATTAATCGGATTCATAACAAATCAATACGCAAAAAGGGCAGGTGTTCTTATGCCGCAGAAATCAGACATTGAAGAAGTCTGCGTGAAGGAAAACAGAATCTTTGAGGGTAAAATCCTCAGCGTCCGCAATGATGAAGTCCGTACCCCCTCAGGCCACTTAGCCTCCCGAGAAGTCGTCGAACACAAACCCGCCGTGGGAATGCTCGTGATTACGGGAAGACAGAGCGTCCTGCTGGTGAGGCAGTACAGATACGCCGTCCATGAGGAGACCCTGGAGATCTGTGCGGGACTCATCGAGAAGGGTGAAGACCCTTACGCCGCTGCAGAACGCGAAATGCAGGAAGAACTCAACGTCAAGGCCGCCAAACTCCACAGGATAGGCGAGTTCTACGCGTCCCCGGGATTCTGCACGGAAATGTTCACGCTTTTTGCCGCCGAAGAACTCACAGAATCATCACTGCCCCAAGACGATGACGAAAATGTTTCGGTGTTCGAGATAGCTTTTGCCGACATACCGATAATGATTCGTGAAGGGAAAATACGGGACTCTAAAACTTTTGCGGCTCTTTCGTGGCTCATGGCTAAGGAGGGGATTGCCCCTGAAGTGTAGGACTCTTTCGGCGTAGTTGCAGGGTTTTCGGGAGTAATATTTATTCCACACAAATTTTTATTCACAGGAGAGTAAGATAGTATGCTAAACAACTTCAAGATTACGGGTAAACTCACGATAGGCTTCGGGATAGTCCTTGCGCTTTTCGGAGTTGCGGTGTTCTTCTCGTGGACGAGCATTTCTGCCGTTCAGAGCGATGTGCAGTACCTACAGAAGGTCGTCGATACTACGGTCAAACTTGCTGTAGAACTCACTAACCAGATAAGCTGGATAAGGGCGTGCGTCAGAGACCTCAAGTTCTCAGAGAGCGACGAGGATATTGACAGGATGACGAACTATTTTGCCGGACTGCGGAGCATCATAGAGAGAGGAAAGCAAATGTATGCGCAGGACCCTTCATTGACGAGCTTATCTAACCTTGCAGAAATGGAGAACATCCTACGCAACACAGAAGCCACCGCCAATAAGGCCTTCCAGATGATCCGCACAAAGCGCACAGTTTCGGCCACCCTCAATAAGGAAATCGACAAGATGATTGAACTTCTGACAAGCGTTGTGAACATGCAGTACCAAATCACGCTTGAGAACCTGAAGAACAACGTAGAGGGAGCGAACTTTGAGACCGACATTAACCGCATAAGGCAGGCAGAGGCCCTCACGACGGCATTTGCAGTAACCGCGAGGAATTACGCCGTAGCCCTCGACACAAGGGACGCTAAGATGATGAATGACATCGTCCAGCAGCTGGTCAACGGCGAGAACATGTACAACAGATTCTATGAGGGTTCACGCTTCAAGGAAGTCCGCGACATAATGACTGCGGGGCGCGGGACATTCACGACCCTCAAGAACGGCTTCAATGACGTGCTGACTTCTTTCACTCAGACTGAACCGGTATTCGCTGCCCTTTTGGCTGACGGCTTGAACCTCGTGAACATCGCCAGCAAGATTACTGACGCGGGCACTGAAAGAATCGTGGGCCTCTCACAGGGAGCGTATGACTCACTGGGAAGCACAATGACGCTGGTAATTTCGCTTGCTGCTGCGGCTATCGTGCTCGGTATCTTCATCGCGCTCTACATAGCTAAGGCAATCTCCACGCCTCTCGGACGCGTTGTGGAACTCTGCGGGAATGCCAGAGACGGAGATATGTCCATCACCCGTGCGGACTTCCGTTATGAGGGCAAGGACGAACTAGGGCATTTGGGCGACGCACTGACCGAGATGTTTGCGGGGCTCAGCACGGCAATCGGGGACATTCGCGGACTAGCAGTCGAGAGCCACGAGAAGGCCGCCGCAATGAAGGAGGACGCAGGGAAGAACCTCGATTACGCCAACAACGTACGTTCGAGCGTGGCCAACGTTGTGAAGCTGATGGAGAGCAACTCATCATCACTGCAGGAGTCCAACGCCGGAACTGAAGAAATGTCAGCGGCATCAATGACAAGTGCACAGGCAGCGACGGACTGCGCGGAGTTTATCTCCAACATGACGACGGTAACGGGCAACGCTGTTGACACGGTGAAGGAAGCCATTGCTAATATAGTCATCCTCCAGAAGAAGACGAAGGAGAGCGGCATAAAACTTCAGGAGCTCGTGGAGAACGCAAACAAGATAAGCGAGTTCATCGGGGACATCACATCAATTGCGGACCAGACGAACCTTCTCGCCCTGAACGCAGCCATTGAGGCAGCCAGAGCAGGAGAGGCAGGAAGGGGCTTCGCGGTTGTTGCGGAGAGTGTGCGCAAACTCGCAGAAGAATCCAGCAGGGCAGCCGAGAACGTCAGGGGCTTAATCGAGACGCTGCAGACGAGCGTACGTGAGACCAAGACATCGAGCGACGAGACGGCAGTACTTCTTGACGAGACCACAGAGAAGGCCAACGGTGCGCAGGATTCGCTTGCGGACGCTATCAGCCAGATTGACAAGGCCAACGACAGAATCCAGAACATCGCGGCAGTCGCTCAGGAGCAGGCAGCGTCAAGCCGTGAGATAGCCGCAGGTATCGACAACGTAACGAAGGCCACGACCGAAATTCTTGAGCACCTCGAGAGCATCAAGAACGACATGGACGAGACGGCGTTAATCGCTGAACGTGCGGCACAGGGAGCGGTTGACCAGACGGGGCTTGTTGAGAGCATCACTGAGTCCCTCTCACAGTTCCACATTGAGGAGGAAGGTCCGGCACCCAAGAAGGGAGCAGCGGCACGCAAGGCACTTCCTGCTAAGAAGAAGTAGGAACAACGGAGAATTTTTGCGGGTGAGGCTGAGATATGCCCCGCCCGTTTTTTGTGGCCATGAACGAATCAAATTTTGACCTGTACATTCACGACCGGCTGAAAGAGGCAGGGATTGACGCGGAATATCAGTACACTTCGAACACTCAGCTTCAGGGGGCACTGAGAACTGCATCAAAGAGTCAGACCGGCGAGGCAGGCAAACCCGACTTCATTGCGGTTGTTGGTGAATATGTCTTGGTGATTGAGGACAAGGCCGGCAGGGACAAACTGTGCTTGCTGGATTCTGATGGTGCGGTCTCTCAGAGTGTCGAGGCCACGAGGGATTACGCGGTGAACGGTGCTTTGTGGTATGCGCGGAAGATTCTTGCTGGGAGCGGGTACACTAAGATTTTCGCGCTTGGGTGTGCTGGGGACTCGAGGCACCACACGATGAAGCCGTTTTTTGTCGACGATGGCGGGGTGAGGGAGCTCGGGGAAATCGAGACGTTCAAGAATTTTTCTGCGACAGAGATTGAGAGGTACTACAGGCAGAAAGTTCTTGAGGAAGAGTCTCCGGAAGAATTGCAGCTTGAGGACCTCATCACAAAGTCTAGGGAGCTCCACGAACACCTTCGGAACTATGGGAACTTGGGGGACACTGAGAAGCCGTTAGTTGTGTCCGCTATTCTCTTGGCCCTGAGTGAACAGAAGCACGGGTTCAGGCTCGGGCAGCTCACTGGAGACGACACTGACACCGACGGAGCGAAGTTGTACCGACAGCTTGAGAACAGTATAAAGCGGGCAAGAGTCAGCCCGGATGTCAAGCGCGAGAAGATTCTAAACCAGTTCCGAATCATCACGGACCGTCCAATTCTCAACACCAAACGTTCTGACATCGATATGACACCACTAAAGTATTTTACCGACTACCTGAACAGGGAAATCTACAACGCTATTGAACTCAACGCCACGCCGGAGGACTATCTCGGGAGGTTCTACGGAGAGTTCGTGAGGTATTCGGGCGGGGACGGCCAAACGCTCGGGGTAGTTCTGACTCCCAGACACATAACGGAATTGTTCTGCGACCTTGTGGCCCTTCGGGCAGACGACGTAATTTTTGACCCATGCTGCGGGACTGGAGGGTTCTTAATTGCCGGGATGCACAGAATGTTACAGCTTGCGAAATCGGACTCAGAGCGCAAACACATCAAGGAGAAGCAGATATTCGGCACAGAGATTCGTAATGACATGTTCGCAATTGCCACAACGAATATGATTCTTCGGGGCGACGGTCAGAGCAATTTGACGTGTGAGGATTTTCTCGCCAAGAGGCCGGAAGACCTGCAGCTTCAGGGAATAACTGTGGGGTTCATGAATCCTCCGTACTCGCAGGCCAAGAACAAGGCGACACAGAATCTCTCTGAGCTGAACTTCATCTATCACCTTCTGGAGAGCGTGCTTAGGGGCGGGCGTGCTGCGGTGATTGTGCCTGTGTCTGCGATGATCGGCAAGACTAAGGAGGACCGGCAGCGTAAGGCAGATATTCTCAAGCACCACACGTTAGAGGGAGTGATCAGCCTGAACAAGCAGACGTTCTACGGGATTGGGACTGTGCCGTGTATAGCGGTGTTCACTGCCGGAGAGCCGCACCCTAAGGGGAAATTGGCCAAGTTCATAAACTTTGAGGATGACGGCTGGGAAGTGAAGATGCACAGGGGGCTTGTTGAGGACGAGTCCCGCTCTAAGGACAGGAGGCAGTATCTGCTTGAGTGTTGGCGTGGAGAGCGGAAGGACTATCCGTCTAAGTTCATGGTTGAGACGACGGTTTAGGCTGGGGATGAGTGGCTTCACTCGTTCTATTACTACAATGATGAGGTACCGAGTGAGCGTGAATTTGAGGAGAGTGTTGCGGATTACTTGACGTTTGAGGCGAACATGATATTTCACGGGCGTGGGTATTTGTTCGGTGAAGGGTCATGGGGGGAGTCTGAGAGAGTATCACTTGAGGGGGTCCGCTGGGGTGAATTTGTCGTGGGTAAATTGTTCGAGTTGGTCTCGGGGCGGTGCAGTAACTCCGGCAACTTGGAACATGATAATATGGGTGTGTCTTACGTCGGAGCAACCAACAGGAATAACGGTGTGCTTGACTTCGTGAGGCCTGTTGAACAGCTAATGATGAGGGGGAACTGTATAGCTTTCGTAAAACAGGGTGAGGGTTCTGTAGGTTATGCTGTCTATAAACACGAGGACTTCATAGCCTCAACGAGTATAGCAGCAGGTTATGCACCATTCATTAACAAGTACACAGGAATCTTTATCACAACCGTAGCGGATAAAGTAAGAGGCAAGTACAGCTACAACTATCCACGCAGTGAGGCCCGCTTGAAGAAAGAAGTAATCCAGCTCCCAATCGACGACTCAGGACAGCCCGACTATGCCTTCATGGAGAGATACATTCGCTCAATCGAGGGAAGACTCATTCACGAATACACATCCGCTAAACAACTTACACCCCCCCCGTGAATTACTTAGTCTTGGCTGCGTAAAGTGGTCGGAGTTCTTCATCAGTGAGGTCGCAGAAATTCTTTCGGGCAGGGACATTTACGACGACGAAAGACTCCCGGGCCTCACTCCCTACATCGGAGCCTCTTCACTCAACAACGGAATCACTCACTTCATCTCCAACACCAACGAGACCAAAGAATCAGACTGCATATCCGTCAACCGCAACGGCTCAGTAGGCTATGCGTTCTATCACCCCTACGAAGCTCTGTACTCTAACGACTGCCGGAAGCTCAGGCCAAGAGTCAGGGACAAATACATTTCACTATTCATGGCAAGGCAGATTACAGCTCAGAGAGGAAAATACAGCTACGGCTACAAGATGGGGACAGCGAGATTAATGCGGCAGAAAATTTTGCTCCCAGCTGACGACTCAGGACAACCCCACTGGGAATTTATGCGCGACTTCATGAGAACAATCGAGGCTCAAAAACTCTCCTCAGTCATCAACCACTTCACACAAAAACGCCGGGCATGACTCACACCACACCCGGCACTAATCCCTAATCTATCGGAGCCATCACCCTCCGCATCGGCCTATTGTCCAGATACTCGAGCAATAACGGACTCAGAATCTTTATGTACGTCCCCTTCATCCCTAGACTGCGGCTCTCAATCAATCCCGCACTCTCAAGTTTCCGCAGGGCGTTCACTATCACGCTCCGAGTTACCCCGACCCTGTCCGCTACCTTCGACGCAACCGCCACACCTTCAGGCCCGTTGAGTTCCGCAATAATGTGCTTCATGCTCTCCAGCTCAGAGTAAGATAACGCACGAATCGCCATCTGCACACTAAGCCGGCTCCTCGCTGTCTCCTCCAGAACTTTCGCCCGCTCATTGAGAATCTCTATCCCCGCGAGCATCCCGAGATATTCCGCCAACAGAACATCATCAACGCTGAACGGTACGGACTCCCTCACGAGCATAATCGTTCCCAGCCTCTCAGCACTCGCACCGATTATCGGCACATACATTAGGTGTTTGTCGGGCTTCTCCCCCTCGTACTCGTCGTCGAACAACGGAGCGTCCTCGTCGTGAATCTCAGAGTCCCGGCACCTGTTCATCCTCACAACGAACTCATTCGGCATCACCCCATCACGGAAGCTCTCCGACAACGCTTTAGACGTGTATTCAGGCAGCCAGTTATACCCCAAGAGACTGCCGGACTTGTCGACAATATACACGTTGGCCGTCGAGAACTCAGAGAGCAGCTTCGACAGGTTCGAATAGTCCAGCGGCTCACCCTCACGCTTGGCCTGAACTGCGCGCCCGACTCGGCGGGTCTTCTCGAGAAGTACATTCAGCCTCTCGTCAGTGTCAGATTGCGGCAAAAATTCACTCATTGTCCCGTCCTCCGTTAGAGCAGGTACCGCCGGATGTCCCGGTTCTCCACGAGACTGCTCAATTTCTCCCTGACCATCTCAGCGTCAATCTCGATCTTCTCCTCGCCGGTGTCGCTGACGTTGAAGCTGATCTCCTCTAGCAATTGCTCCATCATTGTGTGGAGTCTGCGCGCGCCTATGTCCTCCATCTCTGAGTTCATCTTGTGGGCGAGGCGGGCTATTTCCTGCGTGGCTTCGGGGGTGAAGGATAACTCCGTGCCTTCGGTCGCAATTAGTGCCTCGTACTGACGGATTAACGAGTTCTCCGGCTCAGTGAGAATCTGCTGTAGGTTCTCAATAGTCAGCGGCTCAAGCTCAACGCGGATCGGGAAGCGTCCTTGAAGTTCCGGGATTAGGTCTGAGGGCTTTACCCCGCTGAATGCTCCGGCGGCTATGAATAGTATGTGGTCGGTCTTCACCGGGCCGTAACGCGTCTGCACCACCGAACCCTCAACTATGGGCAGTAAATCCCTCTGGACACCTTCGCGGCTTACGTCTGGGCCGTGAGAGCTGCCGTTCTTCACCACTACCTTGTCGATTTCGTCGAGGAACACTATACCGTCCTCCTGAGCGAGCGACAAAGCTTCTTTGGCCATAGCGTCGGAGTCGATCATCTTTTCGGCTTCCTCCTGCTGAAGAATGCGCAGGGCTTCCTTGACCTTCATGTGTCGTTTCTTGGTGCGCTTGGGCATTATTCCCCCGAGCATCTCAGTAATGTTTATGCCCATCACGTCCATTCCGGGTGTACCGAATATCGGCATTGAGGCCGCGCTGTCGTTGACCTCTATCTCAACGTCGCGGTTGTCGAGCTTGCCCTTCTTGAGCATCTCCTGTAACTTCTGGCGGGTACGGCTGGTGTCCTCTTGAGGCGGTTCGGGCTCGGGTGAGTCTTCGGGTGTGTTGTCGTCGTCCTTGCCTGATAGTGCCTTCATGAAGTCGGGCATTGAGAACTTCTTCTCGGGCTTCGGGAACATAGCATCAAGCAATCTCTGTTCTGCGCGTTCGAGTGCGGGTTTCTGGACAGCCTCAATCATCCGCTTTCTGACCATTGAGGCAGCAAACTCCGTGAGGTCGCGAATTATCGTCTCAACGTCGCGCCCAACGTAGCCGACTTCGGTGAACTTCGTGGCCTCGACCTTCACGAACGGTGCGTGTGAGAGTGTTGCGAGACGGCGGGCAATCTCAGTCTTGCCGACTCCAGTGGGGCCGACCATGAGAATATTCTTGGGCATGATCTCGTGAGCGATTTCGGGGGGCAATGCTCGTCTTCGTATTCGGTTGCGGAGGGCGATTGCTACGGAACGTTTAGCTTTGTCCTGGCCGACTATGTAACGGTTGAGCTGCTCAATAATCTTTGACGGGGTTAATTCTGAGTCTAACTTCTTTGCTGGCATGATTTATTCTCCTAGTACCTCAACTATGATGTTATTGTTCGTGTAAATGCAGATTTCCGACGCTAACTCGATTGCACGTTTAGCGATCGCTTCGGGTGCCCAGTCAGTGGCTTCACAGAGTGCTCGTCCTGCAGCGAGGGCGTAACCTGAGCCGGAACCGATGGAGGCCACAGAGCCTTCGGGTTCGAGGACATCACCGGCACCGCTGAGCAGAAGGGTCATTTCTGTGTTTGCCGCGAGCATCATGGCTTCGAGTCTGCGTAATGCTTTGTCGAGCCGCCATTCACGGACGAGCTTGACGGCTCCGCGCATGAGGTCGCCTTTCTCTTGTTCTAGGCAGGTCTCGAACTTCTCTAGGAGAGTCATTGCGTCGGCGGTGCTTCCTGCGAATCCTGTGAGGATTTTTCCGCCGAGAAGGGGACGGACTTTGCGGGCTCCTGATTTGATGACTTGTGAGCCTAGAGTTACTTGGCCGTCTCCAGCCATTGCCACGCGTGAGCCTTTTCGCACGCACACGATAGTAGTACCGTTAAACAGGGTGAATCAATCCTTTCGTGGTGAGTTATTAGTGTGCTATAGTTGATTGCATATTATCTCATTTGCGCCAGTTTTTGAAATATAGTGAACAGATGAAAATTTTCTGAGTAATCCACATTTCGGCAAGGAGGAGTAAGCATGACTGACGATATTTTTCCCGCATTTGATTCAAGCCAGAGCACCAATATCCGCACCCTAGAGGCCGCAACACCCACACCGCCCAACGGCCAACCCTCACACACCCCAGACCCAAATACTATTTTCCCAATTCATGGCCTCGACACACTAACCTTCATCAAACCCTCACTCACTAACCCAAACATCATAGCCGGAGACTTCTCTTACTACTCAGGCCAAGATTTCGAGTCCAGAGTTACCCATCATTACCCCTTCAACGGAGACCGGCTCATCATCGGGAAATTCTGCCAGATAGGCGCGGGCGTTGAGTTCGTCATGAACGGAGCTAACCACCAAATGAACTCAATCACTACTTACCCGTTCTTCATCTTCGACGGCTGGAACGCACCAACTCCCAAACCCCAAGATTTGCCCCTCAAGGGTGATACTGTCATCGGCTCTGACGTGTGGATAGGCCAGAACGTTACGGTACTGCCGGGAGTTCACGTAGGGGACGGAGCAATTATCGGCCTCAACAGCACAGTAACCCGCGACATTCCCCCATACACAATAGTCGCAGGAAACCCAGCAAGAATCATCCGCAAACGTTTTGACGACGAGATGATTGCTCTGCTAGAACGCCTCAAATGGTGGGACAAGGACATTCACGAGATTAAGACGCTCATACCAATTCTGACGTGCCCAGACATTTTACGAGCCAAACACGAACTGAAAATCTATATGGGCCTGCAATAATAAAATATTTTACTATTTCACCCCCTTAGAATTATAATAACTTCCACGAATCCAAATCTGGAGGTCCTTTCTCGCATGATTAAACGTTCCGCACCGTTCATTAACCACACGCATACCCTCTCACGCCTCAAGCACCAGCGGCCTTATACTATGCTTGCCGTTATCCGCAATAACCTTAAGGAGGTATAGACAGCATGCTTAAGAAGTTATCACTGTTACTCTTATTGCTCTTGGCCGCAGCTCCGTGTGCATATGCTTCGGACTTTGTGCCGGGTGATGTCATTGTTGTACTCCGCAACACTTCGGGAACAACCATAAGTGCAGCAGCCCAATCGGCCGGAAGCGTTAGGGCTCTCTCATCAGTTCAGGAGTTCACCCAGTCCGAAAGAGTGAACGTAAGCAGGACATTCGACGCTCTGTCAGAGACCGGCAACAATATTTTCATGGTCGTACACTCGGACACTGAGGACTCACAATCCCTCCTCCGCAGAGTCTCCGCAAACCCAAACGTCTTGGCCGCGTCCCTCAACAGAATCTATCACGGCACCTCAACAGACCTGCGCGTCCCAAACGACAGCGAGTATTACCGTCTTTGGGGGATGGAGGCCGTAAAAGCTCCCCAAGCGTGGAACCTCAGCACCGGCTCAAGTGATGTCTATGTGGCGGTTGTCGACTCTGGAATCGACTACACTCACCCCGACTTGGCCGCCCATTTCGCCAGCGGGTACAGCAAAAACTTCGTCAAAGGGGCAAAGTATGACGAGACTTCCTATTACGACGAAGTTGACCACGGCACCCACATAGCCGGAACAATCGGAGCAATCGGGAATAACTCATTCGGTGTTGCCGGCCTGAACTGGGAAGTAAAATTAATCTCCGTAAGAGTCCTCGACGCTAACAACTCAGGCACGGATGAAATCCTTCTAGCCGGACAGAATCACATTGCCGAACTCCTCAGAAGATACCCAAACCTTAACCTTGCTGCCGTGAATTACTCAATCGGCGGAGGCTGGGACTTAACCCCGCGAGAAATAATCACGGCGCGCGACCCTCAATACTTAGCGTTTAAGGCCATCAGCGACACTAACAGGACCCTAATATGTATAGCAGCCGGCAACGAAAGCACTGAAGTCGGAGCACCCCACTATTACGGCGACATGAGCGACGTGGAACAGGGGCGTTACGTCTACCCTGCATCCTTCACGGGAATCGAGAACATGATAGTTGTTGCAGCGGCTGAACAGGATTTGTCCCGAGCGTACTTCAGCAACTACAGCAGGAAATTCGTGGACATTGCGGCACCAGGCAGTGAGATTTTCAGCACAGTAGTTCAGGGATTGTTAATCAATCTCAAGTATGACACCCTGAGTCGCAGTTACCCCTACGGCTACATGTCCGGCACGTCAATGGCAGCTCCCCACGTTACTGGCACAGCGGCTCTCCTGAAGGCAATGTACCCGAGCGCAACTCCCTCACAGATCAAGGCGGCAATTGTCGGAGGGGCGGACAGCACGGTACTCTGCACGGACGGTACATCAATGTACGGACTTCTTGACATTGATGGAGCAATCTACGGCCTAAGCAGGACAATGGAGAGCGAGTCTTCACCGCTGATTGCGTTTGCTTACCCCCCTGAAGCTGTCGTGAACCAGCCCTACAACTTCAGGCTTTACGCGTCGGGCTCAGAGCCTATCACTTGGACTCTTGACGGCAGACTTCCTGCGGGATTGATCTTCAGGGACGGGGTTATCATGGGGACTCCGTTATCGCTTGAGAGATCTGAAGTCCTCGTTACCGCACAGAACGATTACGGCAGCGACTCTTGGGCCTTGACGATAAGCACCGACAAGGGAACTCCGCCGATGATTGACCGCAGCATAGAGCCTCCGAACATTGCAGCGGGGGTAAAGTACGAGAAGTATATTCGTCTCACTGCCGGGACTTGGCCGTTCACTTGGGAAATCACCAACAGCCCGGACATTCTCGCGGACGGGGACTCGGTCTCAATCGACAAAAACGGCTTCCTTAGGTTCGTCCCGAAGAACGCAAAGACATACACACTTACTGTGAGGGTCTCGAACTTTGCAGGCGAGGACAGCGTGAATGTCATTGTGAACGTGAACAGCGGGGACGCTCTGCCGGTGATTGAGGATAAGACCCTGAAGCGAGCAATAGCCGGACAGAGTTACGGTGCCTGCCTGTCGAGTGATTTCCCTGCTGACTACAACCCCAACCCAAACAGGATGACGGCAAGCGACACTATAGCTATCGAGAGCGCGACGGACTACACTTGGTCTGCGGACAACCTGCCCGACGGAATGTATTGCTCCCTTGAGGGGGAATATCTCACTCTCAGCGGAAGACCCACATCAGCGGACACGTACAACATTGTTATCACGGTCTCGAACAAGGCCGACACAGTCAGCAAAGATTTCTTGCTCGTGGTCGAGAACTCTGCACCGTCATTCCTAGCCTCACAGTATGAGATGACTTACGCCCGCGGAATGAACATGAACCTAGTTATCCCAGTTCTAGGCACTCCTGAATTTTCGCTGGACATTGCCGGAAGTCTTCCTGTAAGCACGGACTTCGTGAAGGGACATTCTACGGCACTAATCACCGGCATTCCCGCAGAAAACGGTGTGTACAGGTCAGTAATCACAGCCGCGAACAAATTCGGCACAGCGAGAACAGAACTCGTACTCGCGGTAACTGACCCAGCAGTGATCACGACAGCCACACTTCCTGACGCACTCGTGGGAGAGGCATACACCTTCACGTTCAGCTCACTATACGGTGCGAATCTCTCGTGGAGTGTTAGCGGTGATGTCCTTGCGGGTGTGGGGTTGACGCTCTCGGATTCTGGGGTGCTCTCCGGGACTCCGACGAAGGCCGGGCACTACAGCTTCACGGTCAAGGCAGAGGCTAAAGACTCCCCGCTCAATAGCTGGTCAACTTTCCTGCTCAAAGTCGAGGAGAGTCCGTCAGTAACGTCTTCCGGCTCCCTACCTTCCGGCAAGGTCAATACAGTTTATGGGCCGGTGTACATTGCTTACGGCGGGACTGGTCCAATGTGGTTCACGCTCACTGAAGGCACAATGCCCGCGGGACTCGGCCTCACGTCCAACGGCTGCGTTCTCGGTACACCGACGGAGTCCGGGACGTTCACATTCACGGTTGAGGTGCAGAATCTCGCTGGCCAAGCCTCGAGGACGTTCACACTCAGCGTTGACCCTGACAGCACACGCTCACCTGACGTTCTGCCCTCCCCAGACGACGGACACACGGACTCCCGCAGGGTAACTCAGGGACAAACTCGGGGAGTCTCCTCACTGACTGCCGGTGAACTCGCTCAAGTCTCGGGCAACGGAAGAATTATCGCGGCTGTTCTGCCTGAACTCACCGTGAGCGGGTCGGGGATGTACTCGTCGGCTGATGTCGATTGCTTCGGAAGTGTGGTGCTCTCGTCCGACGTGCCTGCCGGGTATGTTCTCGTGTGGCATCCTTTCGTGAGAGGCTCTGACGCTCCGGCAAACGATGAGTCGGCTTTCTTCACCCTTGACGGCCAAGAGACCGGCATTGTTCCCAATAATCACAGGGTGAACGTGTCCGCATACCTCGAGGCCGGAAAACTTTACGCACCCGTAATTTCTGCGGTGCCTCCTGCTTCGGGCGGGGATCCGGGGAGTTCCGGCGGAGGGTGTCAGTCAATGGCGTTAGGGCTCGTGTTGTGCCTGCCATTAATAGCAATCTTTAGGAGGTTTCACTAGTATGCTTAAGAAGTTATCAGCGTTAATTATTCTCATGCTCTCGGTCTTCGCAACGGGGGCTTATTCTTCGGATAACGTAACGGCCGGTGATGTTATCGTGGTCCTTCGCAACTCTTCGGGAGCCAGAATCAGTTCTTCGGCCGGAGGAGTTAGGGCACTTTCCGCCGTACAGTCATTCACTCGGATCATGAACGTTGAGGTTACGAGCACCTTCGACGCACTGTCTGAGTCGAGCAACACCGTCTTCATGGTAATTCACTCGGACACTAAGAACGAGAACGACTTACTCCGCGAGGTCAGGGCCAATCCAAACGTTATAGCCTCATCCCTGAATCACGTAATCAGACTCAGCGACAACGAACTAACCCCCAATGACCCGGAGTACTACCAGCTTTGGGGAATGCAGGCAATCAATGCCCCGTCAGCTTGGACCAGAAGCACAGGTTCTGATGATGTTTACGTTGCGGTGATCGATACCGGCATAGACCCCGCACACCCCGACCTCGCAGGACACGTTGCCGCTGAATACTGCCGGAGCTTCTTCGAGCACACCTCCCGGGACTATGACCCGTCAGCTTGGCAGGATGTGAACGATCACGGCACCCATTGTGCAGGGACGATTGCCGCCGTCGGGAACAACTCAGAAGGCGTTGCTGGTGTGAACTGGAGGGCGAAAATTATCGCGGTCAGAGTCTTCGGCGCAGACGGACGCAGCACGGACGCAGATACCATTGCTGGCTTCAATTACGTTGCCGAACTCCTCAGGGACAACCCGAACATGAACATTGCTTCGGTGAACATGTCGTTTGGAGGCTATCAAATGATAACGCCGGAAGAGAACAGCCGCTTTGACAGTCCTTATTGGCTGGCACTGAAGATTCTCAGCGACACCAACAGAACCGTAATATGTGTGGCCGCCGGAAATGAGGACCTCGAAGTCGGTGCACCAGTTCCAAATAATATATACTCAGACGGCCAGCTGTTCATACCTAAGGGCAGTTACTCTTATTCCGGAAGTTTCTTGGGCCTCGACAATATGATAGTTGTTGCCGCAGCAGATAGTACCCTGACTAAGGCATCCTTCAGCAACTACAGCCCGAACTTCGTGGATATTGCTTCTCCTGGTGCCTCGATTTTCAGCACAGTCCGCACAAACGCTTCTGATGATTTCACGATTGACGAGTTCAGCAGGCTTTACCCTTACACCACTAAGAGCGGTACATCGATGGCAACACCTCATGTGGCAGGGGCGGCGGCACTCCTCAAGGCAATTTTCCCGGACGCTTCGGCCTCAGAGATTAAGGCTGCCCTTCTCGGAGGGGCAAACAGGAATCATCTT
>JAFPZI010000155.1 GCA_017417365.1 Synergistaceae bacterium | reverse complement strand
GTCCGTAAGCGTCATTCCTGAGCCTTCTGTGCCTCCGCTCTGAACGATTGCCTTGTGGAACAATCCTTTTGCCGATGGCGTACCCATGAGGACGAGGGTCTTTGCGCCGCCTCCTGACTGACCGAACACAGTAACATTCTCAGGGTCTCCTCCGAAGTTCGCAATGTTATCACGAATCCATTCGAGAGCCGCGACGATGTCCCTTGTGCTTTGGTTGAATGAATCCTTGTACTTCCCGCCGTAAGCCGAAAGGTCAAGGAAGCCCTCAACGTTGAGACGGTGGTTGACGCTGACCACGACAACATCGCCTTTCCGTGAAAGATTTTCGCCGTCGTAAACGTCCTCAACGGTAGCCGCTCCCATCATGTGGCCGCCTCCGTGTAACCAGACCATTACAGGGCGTTTCCCGTCATCAAGTGCGGGTGTCCAGATGTTGAGGTTCTGGCAGTTGTAGCTCTGGGCCAAGATTCTGGGTTCCCAGTGCGGCCAGAAGTAGTGCGGCGGGAAGATGTCGCCCTCTCGTGAAGTGTCTTGCGGGGACATCGTGCCGTAGGTCAGCGCAAGACGGATTCCTTCCCACGCGGGGACTTTTGTCGGGGGCATGAAGCGCTCGGTTTGGGCGTAGGGGACTCCGTGATAGGTGTAGATGCCGTTGCGGATGTAGCCCTGAAGTTTTCCGGCCTCTGTGTCAACGACAGCAATTCCCGGCCCGGCCTGAATCTCAGCACTTGCAACACCAGCAAATGCCAACACAACAACCAATACTGCTAAAAGTTTACGCATAATAAATATTCCTCCTTGCGTTAATTATTTCATGTCTAACATTTTCTCACGCATCCACTTTTACTGAATAATTTATAACCCCCTCGCTTCAAGCCATTTTTCTATATGAGCTGCTATCTCTGCATTGTTCAGTTCCTGAAACATAAAATGACTGTTGCCAGTTATGCCCTCATCAGGAAGATATACTACCGTAGCGTCTCCGCCGTCCTCGTTGTAGTGTTTCGCGAAATCGCGGCACTGGTCGAGTACGCTCTTCCAGAATGCAGTACTCTTGATGTCAGCGGGGCCGTTCTCTATGTAGTCGCCGAAGTAGAAGATCATCGGGACTTTTGCCGCAACGAATTTCTTGTAGGTCTCGCTGCCCACTTCAGGAGCAAAGCCCGGTTCAATCGCAACAATTGCCGCAATGTTTTCCGTATCTGTCTGCCAGCCGACACGTCCTCCCTGCGAGTGCGTGATATAGACGGCCTTCTTGCCGGTCATCTTTCGTACATCAGAGAGCACTGCGCTCAAAGCCGAGCCGAAAATTTCAACGTCATAGTTGCCGGTGTTCACTGTCATCTGACACAAAAACTGATTCAGTGCTTCTTCACCAGCCGGGAATTGACTTCCTTCGTAGCGGTTGGGTGTTCCGCGCCCGATCCTAAAATGTGTGTACCACGCCTGATCTCCGGGGTTAAACTCTGTTCCGTCTGCCCTCGTATCCTGCTCGTTGTTGACGATTTTGACGGTAGAACCTGCTGCTCCTCGTCTTGGCTGGTCAACAAGAAATGCCGCACGTCCTTTCTTCAGGAAAATATCGCTCCAGCCTTCGCGCCCGTCGGGGGTGGATTGCCAGCCTGTCCGAGATTGGCCGTAGCCGTGCAGGAATACTACCGGGCTTTTCGTCTCGCCCGCCGGAATTTGGTAGAAAACATTTGCGTGATCAACATGTGCCGTGTTCCCTGCGCGTGTGAAGTCTAACCAGTTTTCTGCAACATTGAACTCACCGGGCAGAGGTTCTGTAACCGTGCCGCCGGATGAAAATACGCCTTGTTTCGCGATGTTGATTGCGTGTGCGGGGAGGGCCAGCGACAACAACACTAATACTGCTAAAACTTTCCTCATGATTATTCCTCCTTAGGGTAATTTCTTGTACTCTTCTGCGGGCAAAAATCCGTGCCACGTCGTGCGGGTCTCCTCACCGGGGACTTCTAGGGCTATGTGCTGGAACCATGAGTCCTTCGCGGCTCCGTGCCAGTGCTTGACGTTCGCGGGGATATTCACGACCGAGCCGGGCTTGAGTTCCTGAGCGGGCTTGCCTTCCTCCTGATACCATCCGCGCCCCGAAATCGCTATAAGTATCTGGCCTCCACCTTTGGCCGCGTGGTGAATGTGCCACTCGTTGTAGCTTCCGGCCTCAAACGTTACGTTGAACACCCCAACCTGCTGAGTCGAAAGCGGGTGCAGAAAACTCCTTCCAGTAAAATGTTCTCCGGCTATCGTGTTGGGAGTCCCGGCGGGAATTATTGTGCTTAATCCTCCGGGAAGCATACCGATTTTCCTGAAGTATGACTTGATGTAGCCTATTGCCTGAGAAAAAGTCTCACCCTCAAAACCGTGTAGCCCTCCGTCAATCACGTGAAACTCAACGTCAGGGTATGTTTCCCTTGCCTTAGTGATGTACTCCATAGGGACTATATTATCCTTGTCGCCGTGAAGGAGCAGCACGGATTTCGTGAACTTCGGCATGTCCGCATAAATATCGTAGTCCCACATGTCCCGGACGTATATCGGGCTGACATCAAGCCAACCGTTATAGCTGTACACCGGCGGGCAAGCGTCCTTGTTCGGGAACTTTTTGTGGAGGTCGTCGCGAATCAGCAATGCAGGATAGAGCAGCACTAACCCTCTGATTTCGCCGGCATGTCTGGCAGCAGTAATCACGGAGACCGCTCCGCCCTGACTCCCGCCGATTATCGCTATCCTGTCAGGGTCCACGAAGTCCCAGCCCTTGACGGCCTCGAGCACTGCCTCAAGGTCTGCTGCCTCAGTCATTACTGACATTTCTGTAGTCTCTCCGTCGCTGAGACTTCCGGGCTGTCCGTCCACGCGTGATTTCGGCCCGCCCCCGGCAAAATCGAACGTGTACACAGCGATTCCTTCCGCCGCTAAAGCCTCGCCGTATTGTGGCCAAAGTCTGCGGTGATTGCTCCCTAACTCGTGGGCACAGAGAACTATCGGGATTCTTTCGCCGTTGGTCTCCGGCTTGTAGAGGAGTCCCCGTAACGTTTTGCCCGTCGAGGGGTTGACGATGTTAGTGCTGACTACCTGATAGGCTGAGGCACAACCGCTCAGGCAGACAAGGAGCACTAACGCCGCAAAAAATTTACGCATGATCATTCCTCCTAAAATTTATTGAGTGATACAATTCTAACAATCGGTATTCATTAACGGTCAAGGAGTGAATTAACCATGTTGTACACCATGAAGCAGGCGTGTGAACTAACCGGCATGACCTATCAGGGCCTCAAGTTCTATTGCAATGAAGGCTTAGTCCCAAACGTCAAGAGGGCCGAGAACAATCACAGAATGTTCGATGACAGGGACATAGCGTGGATAAAGAGCTTGTTGTGTCTGAGGGACTGCGGAATGGGGATTAAGGACATGAAGGAATACATCCGCCTTTGCCTCATGGGAGCGGGGAGCATTCCAGAACGCAAGGTTATTCTTGAGGCGAGGAAGGCAGAAATCCTCTCACAGATACGCGCCCTTGAGGAGAACATCAAGTATATTGACGCAAAACAGGAGTTCTACGACGACGTTCTAGCTGGGAAGAAAGAGTACTTCAGCAACATTTTGCCGTGTTCGTGTTCAGTCGAGGCCTGAGTCGTGTGAAAGAGGGAGCAGGACATTTCCCGGACGGGCTATCCAGTCCCTAATACTGCCGCGATAATTCTTCAGCCTTGCCGGAGAAAAGTTGAACCTTCTCGCCAAAGCATCCGCAAACTTCCCCGCAGCAGTCCCGGTGTTGCAGTAGAGTATCACCGTACTTGACTTCACGATACCGGCCTTCGCAAGGGCCGCAGACGGTGCCGCTACCATCAAGTCCCCGAGCGGAAAACTTACCGCCCCGGGAATGTGTCCGCCTGGTACTCCGGGCATCGGGGACTCCCCTTCGTATATTTCTTCGGGCCGGACATCCACAAGAACGTAGCCGGGTTTGCCGGTGTTCTCGATTACGTAATCCATGCTAACGTCCTCAACGTGAGGCTCAATCCGTGAATATATCAGCGAGACCACAAACACTAACGCGAATATTATCGGTGCAGCTACTTCCAGAGGAGGCAGGGTAATTTTCTTCATGGCTGGGTATCCTTTCGTGTGTGATTGGGATATTATAGCTCACTCACAAGGACACAAAAATTCCCCCCCAGCTTCTGCCAGAGGGGAGAGTGATTATTTCTTTGCCCGTTCGGTGAATACTTCGTTGGCTATCCGTAAGGCGTTGAGGGTTCGGGGAAATCCTATGTAGGGATTCATAACGGTGATTACTCCGATAATTTCCTCGTTCGTTGCTCCGGCATCAAGAGTCCCGATAACATGACTCTTGTACTGAGCTTCCGCAGTCCCAAGAGTGCCAATCACCGCCATAGTTACCATTTCGCGCGTCTTGAGGTCAAGAGTTCCCCGCGTGTACGTATCCCCAAAGCAGAACGCCGACAAGTTGTCCTGCAAATGCTTCTGGAAATCGGGCGTAGCTTCCCTCATCTTTACGATACGCTCACCATACGTCTTCACCTGAAACTCTAGGCCCTTCTCGAATCTGTCCGCGTCAGTCGTAGTGCCTTGAGCCTCAAGAGGCAGGGCTATTCCGTGCTTGGTGAAAATCTCATCGGCAATCTCCAGAGCCTCGAAGACCTTCGGGAAGCCTATATACGGCGCAACGTGGTACAGTGCCTCGCGAATCTCTATGGCCTTCACTCCGAGATTTAACGCTCCGTCGATTACTCGGGCCAAAAATTTGTGGTTCTGGTTCGTCGTCAACACAACGATCTCGACCAGCTTGCGTTCTGTCTGAGTGAGCTTGGCCTGTCTGACTATGTCCCCATAGATGTATTTCTTCATGACCGCAGCGAGTTCGGGGTCATTGGCGGCTTCGGGCATGGGTGAGTCTCCGTGGGCGAGGCGGTAATTCTCATCAGCAACTGCTGCCCTGTCGTAACCGTCAAGTGTGCTTGCGAACGCCGGCGCGGCCAAGAACACTAAGCACGCACAGATTAACGCTGTCCTAATCATAGCGTCCTCCCGAAAAATTCCTTGAGCTTGTTCACTTCCTGCTCCACGTATTCAGGGACATAGTACGTCTGAATGTGGAACGCTCCGGGTATCAAGAATAATTCTTTGTCCGATGTGCCGGTGGCCTTCTCGATAGCGTCCTCGGTAAGGTAGAGGCTGTCCGCAAGACTCCCCGCCATCATCAACAACGGGACGTTAATCAGCTTGAGGTTGTCCGTAGCATCCCAAGACATTAATTCCGTAAGGCTTGAGCGGGTGTACTCAAACGTTGAGTTGGGGTGCCTGTGTGTCTTGCCGTAATACTTCATGCCCTCGCGGTAAAGGTCATTGGCGATTGCCTCTATGGCTTCGTCGGTGAGAGCGTCGAAGTCCACAGTTCCCGCAGCAGCTTCTTGGCCGCGAGCGTATGAGGCCTGAGCCAGTCTTTCCTGAACGTCCCGGACCTGACTGCTCATGTAGCCCTCACGACGAACCCGGCCGGTGTTGAACATGCTCAACGTTGCGACTGCCTTAACGCGTTTTTCGCTCTTGGCCGCGTTGAGGGTGTAGCCGCCGCCTCCGCAGATTCCGAGCATGCCTATTCTGTCAGGGTCAACGCCCGGGTATATCCTGAGCAAGTCGACCATGCCGTGAATGTCCTCCGTCCTGAAGTAAGGAATATCCGTGTGTCTGGGCTGGCCTCCTGAGGCTCCCTGAAATGCTGCGTCCGCCGCTACGGTGATGTATCCGGCCTCCGCGAGCCTCTGGGCAAACAATCCCGCTACCTGTTCCTTGACTCCGCCGTTGGGGTGAGCTACGGTTACGGCGGGATATTTCTTGGAGGGGTCATAGCCGGCTGGGGTGTAGACGTTTGCGGCTATGGTTATGCCGTTGAGGTCGTAGGCTATGGGGTGAATGTTGACTTTGCCGGGAAGGTTTTCGGTGATTGCGTCTGCGTAGACCAGTCCCCAAGGGTTAGCGTTGTGTGTTGAGGGTGAGCGGTCGGTGAAGGACTTAACCGGCGAGATGTCCGCAAAAGAGTGGCCGGTCATTGCCAAGACCAGCAAGGCAGAAATAAGTATGAGCTTCATGAATAATGACCTCCTGAAATTTTGTGATGTGCGTATAATATTTTCAGGTAGTCGCTAACGGTCAAGCTAAAACATGTTGCATTTTCACAAATTATGCTATAATTCCCAAATCATAATATTAATCACATTGCTTGTACGAGGTCGCATTTGTCAATGAACAGGCAGCCAGTCGCTGCTATAATCGGGCCAACAGCAGTCGGGAAAACTGCTCTAAGCCTCTCAATCGCAGAAAAGTTAAACGCTGAAATCATCTCAGTAGACTCACGCCAAGTCTATCGATATATGGATGTGGGCACTGATAAGATTTCCCCTTCTTCACGGCGCGATATTCCTCACCACCTCATTGACATAGTTGACCCTGACGAAAAATTCACCGTCTCAGATTTCGTTCTCAGAGCCTCGCAGGCCGCATCAAGAATAATTGCCCGCGGAAAAGTTCCACTCTTCGTGGGAGGTACACCCTTCTACTACAATGCGTTATTTCACGCTGCCCTCAATGAGGACCTCCCGCAGGATGACGACGTTCGGGGGAAGTATGAGGCCCTCGCAAACTCGCAGGGAGCGGAACTCCTCCACATGAGGCTCGCAGAAGTTGACCCCGAGACGGCCGAAAAGCTCCACAAGAATGACGTTCAGAGGGTTACTCGGGCGTTAGAGATTTGGGACCTGACGGGCAAAGCTCCTTCACGGATATTCAGTGAGGGGACGAAGAAAGATTTCGGCTTTGACGTTCTGTATATAGGTTTGGCGAGGGAACGCGAAGAATTATTCTCCAGAATCGAAATACGTTTAGAGCAGGAATTTGCTTCCGGGTTCGCCGATGAAGTTGCGTGGCTCCTCAAGAACGGCTACGACGACAAGTTCAACCCGCT
>JAFPZI010000154.1 GCA_017417365.1 Synergistaceae bacterium | reverse complement strand
TCACCAAATAATATTTCCCTAAACTTTCCGAGCATTAACGTCATAGGCAGGTGTGAACTGTCATGAAGAGATTCGTCAAGCGTCTCGTCAAAGCAGTACTGCCCAAGTCAATCTATTCTTCACTCCGGCGGCATTATGAGAGCGTGCGTTTCCGTGTTCATCTCTGGAAGCGGAATATCGTTGTCGGGGTCAAGTCCGCTCTGTCCATACCTGTCAAGAAGAGGCAGGAGAGAATCAATTTCGGCTTTCACATCACTGAACACTGCAACCTGAACTGTGCCTCATGCAACAATTTTTCTCCGCTGGCGGAAACAGAGTTTATTGACGTTGATGAGTTCACCCGCGACATTGAACGAATGGGCGAATTGTTCGGGCATGTCTGCGATAGGGTAAGGCTTCTCGGGGGAGAACCCCTTCTGCACCCGGAGATTATCAGGATACTCGAGACGGCCCGCAGGACTTTCCGCACAGGAGCAGTGAGGCTCCTCACTAACGGGACGCTCCTCACACGTCAAAGCCCCGAGTTCTGGAGGGCCTGCCATGACAACAGGGTAACTATTGCGGTAACTCACTACCCGATACCTATCGACACGGTCAAGATCAGGGAGCTGGCGGCTGAGTATGACGTTGAGCTTGAGTGCAGCGAGGAGGCGGTGTCAGTGTTCTTCGTTGAGCCTGTGAACCTCAAGGGGGACGGGGACTGCCGGAAGAATTTTGCGCTGTGCGGGAGGGCGAATACTTGTCCGATTATCCGTCATGGGCGGTTGTTCACCTGCACTTTTGCGCCTAACGTCCATAATTTCAGCAGGAAGTTCGGCGTGGATATTCCCGTCAGTGAGGCTGACTCAATCGATATTTATGACGAGAACATGAGCAGTGATGAGATTTTCAGGCGGCTTATTGAGCCTATTCCTGCGTGCAGATTTTGTGATATGAACTCGAGGCCGGTCAAGTGGCATGTGTCTGAGGGGAGTATCAGCGAGTGGCAGTAGATTATGCCGGGCTGAAACATGCCCGGTAACTTCTTGAACGATATGCTATAATCACGGCAGAATCCAGAATAAGGAGGTTTACATGAATGCGTGAATTTGCTATAATTTTCGCAGTTCGCAGTTCGCAGTTCGCAGTTCGCAGTAGCCTAGTCTATACTTTCCCAAGTGTCAATAATAGTTGTGCGGCCGGTCTTTCTGGTTTGTCGGAGGGCAGGGCACAATGAAGGAATTTCTCAGGACGATTCTTCCAGTGTCATTGTGGGCTTATCTCTCACGGGCAAAACGGCAGCTCGAGCTTCTCAAGACATCAATCAGGCTGAAATTATCACTCCCTCCCAAGAAAAGACTCCGTAAAATCCAGTTCGAGATTCATTTGGCCGAACACTGTAACCTGAATTGTGCCGGGTGCAACCACTTTTCACCCATAGCTGACCCGGAATTGGCGGACCCTGAAGAGTTCACACGGGACTTTGAGCGGATGGGGGAATTATTCGGCCATGAGTGCGAGAGAATATTTCTTATGGGCGGAGAACCCCTCCTTCACCCCGAAATTGTGAGGCTCATGAAGACTGCACGTGCCAATTTCCCGTCAGCAAGGATAGTCCTCTACACTAATGGTATCTTGCTCCCTCAGAAAGACGCTGAGTTCTGGGCCGCCTGCCGTGATAACAACATCCGAATAATGATCTCGCTGTACCCGATTAAGCTCGACGTTGAGGCCATAAGGGAAGCCGCAAAGAAGTATAACGTACCTCTTGCGTGGACTTCGGCACCAGAAGCGGCACTGAAGGACTCGTCATTCGTGATAAGTCCTCTGGACACTTCCGGCTCAGGGGACATGGTGAAGAGTTTCGCTTACTGTTTCGAGTCCAACAACTGTATCAACCTCAAGCACGGGAAGTTGTTCACATGCGTATTTGCTGCACACGTCCACCACTTCAGCAAGAAATTCGGCGTTGAGATTCCCATAACGGAGGCTGACTGTATCGACATCTACCAGGAGACCGACGGAGAAGCTGTGCTGGAGAAATTAGCCCGGCCGATTCCTGCATGCAGGTACTGTTCTGGCGGGAGGTTCACGAAGTCCTCGCGAAAAATTCACTGGCACCACTCACAGCAGGACATCAGCGAGTGGGTCTAGAAATCCGCCCCCTTAGTCCTCGAGGGGGGCACCAGTCCTACAGGCCTAATGTGATTTTCTCGATTATCTTCCGGCACCTGGCCTCGAGAAATTCACCGAACTTTTTCACGTACCACAATGAAGGGTCCTCAGGGATCAGGTGTATCTGCAGGTATTGCTGTATGTTCGGAACGCACTCTATCCATTCCGCAAACTCCTTATCGCTTTTGCCTCCCCTGTTGGTCTTCACGTCAATCAGCTGGTAGTTGCCTACGCTGTCTATCTTGCTTGCGGGGAATCCGGCTTCCCTGAGAAGGCTGCTGGGCTGTATGTGGTCCTTATCCTCAACGCGTATTGAGAATTTTGGCCTCTCGTATATCAAGTAGAATATATAATCCTCATCAAGTGAGCCTAGATTACTCGATTTTATCTGTTTCTCATCGTAGAAATAATGCAGGTTGGCTCGGTACAGCTTGAACAACTGAGAGAGAGGGAAATCTTTACCCTTATTCTTCCTCATGACCTCGTGAATCAAGCGCATTCCCTTGATATTAGCCCTCCACCCGCAGCCGTAACTGAATACATGATTCAACAGGGACAACTTCAACCACTTTAGCATCCTGCTGAACTTCGGGCCGCCCACGTCATAATTGTCGAAGATATGCGTTAGTTCCTCATCGTCTGAAGGATCGTAGAAAATATGATATGCCAGAAAGTATAACGGAATAACTGACCTCTTTTGGGTAGTCCCGAACCAGGCAGTATGTTTTGAGGCCTCAAGAAATTTCTTCAGCACCTCGAGCGTGATTTCTATGCGTCCGCGATTACCAGTTATGAACTTTGCGTCGCTGTCGTCCATATCTGCCATTGACTTATCTGGCTTATCATTCAGGACAAGAAGCAGGTTGATCAATACGTCCTTGTTTATGCCTATATCGGAATACTTAGATTCGTTGTCCTCGATGAAGCTCTCCATAGAGTAGTCAAAACATTTCAGAGACGAAGCCAGCAGGTCATATGCGGATAACTTTGTGCCTCCGTCGTTGAGCCTCCTGAACAGTTCCGTAATCCTCGCTCGGTCCTCCAGAATATCATTCGACATGTGAGCATTAACCCTAGATATTCCTATGCTCTCATCTGCAAATATTCTCTCGCTGAAGTCCTTAACGTTCTCCCTTATACGATCCTCCTTGACGCTGTCAGTAATCAAGAGATTTTGTACTATGTTCTTCGCGATAAGTCTGCTGTTAGTGTTCGCCTTGAGTTCACTGAACAAACGGGGAGCAGAATACCATAAATGCTCACTCATGATGGATGAGTTCTTGTTGACTCTCGGGAGCTTGTCCTCCGAAGCCTCAAACCTGAAGTTAAATTCCAGATTATCGCAATTACTCAGCAGGTCATAATACAAAGTTTTTCCCTTGTATGTCCCGCACAGACCCATATAGAAGCTCTGAAGCCGCTGCTGTCCGTCAATAACTAGCAGTATATTTCTGTCGAGTGTGTCGTGTTCCTGAGAAAGAGTAGATGTGCCGTCAACTGTGAAGGGCCTGTAGGCAAATAAAGGCTTTTTACCTTTATCTTCCTCAATGCAGACTATTGACCCGAAAGAGTTCTGCCTGAACAACGAGTCAAACAACAACTCCATCTGTTCTTCATTCCACTCAAGCCGCCTCTGAATCACAGGCAATACTATGTCTTGCTCCTCTATTTTGGTAATAACATCTCTTATGCTGAGATAAGTCCAGTGAGCCATATTTTCCTCCATGATGATTGTTGTGAAGTACAGTTCTCGTATATTTTACACACCAGACTCGTAAACGCAAAGAAGCCAGATAAATAGAACATGTTCGATTTTTCCCTCAGTCCTCACTAATCATTTGACCCCACTTAGTTCATAGCCTACAATCTCTGCAAAAAGGGGGTAATATTTTGCCAAACTCTACAATTAATGACATGACGGAAGGCACTATCTGGAAGCACCTCGTCAAATTCGCCTTCCCATTGTTCATCGGAAATATATTCCAGCAGCTATACAACACAGTAGACAGCATAGTAGTCGGAAATTTCGTGGGTGCCGACGCTCTCGGCGCAGTAACCTCAACCATTCCCGTAGTCATCACGCTAATCGGCCTCGCTATAGGCTTCACTATGGGTGCAAGCGTCGTGATCTCCCAATACTTCGGCGCAAAGGACACACAAAACCTCCGGCGTTCCACACACACAGCCACCGCCGCAATGTTCCTGTTATCCCTCGTGTTCGCAGCGTCAGGCTACCTCGCTACACCGGGACTCCTCCGAATGATGAACACTCCCGAGTCAGTCTTCCGTGAGGCCGTCGTCTACCTGCGAATATTCTCGCTCGGACTCACAGGCACAATCATGTACAACATGGGCAGCGCAATTCTCCGGGCCGTCGGGGACTCAAAACGTCCGCTGTACTTCCTGATACTGGCCTCAATCCTGAATATCTTTCTCGATTTGCTGTTCGTGATCAACTTCGGGCTTGGTGTTGCCGGTGTAGCTTATGCCACGATAATTTCTCAGTTCGTCTCGGGAATAATAATCTTCTGGCTTCTGTTCAGGAGCAACGAAGTCCACAGCCTGCGATGGCGGGAAATGAAGATTGACACTAAGATTCTCAGGAGAATTATTGCTGTTGGGTTTCCTGCTGGGTTCCAGATGGCAGTAACGTCGTTCTCCAACGTCTTCGTTCAGGCCTATATCAACTCTTACGGGGCAGCGAGTACGGCAGGCTGGGGAATCTATGCCCGTGTTGACGCGTTCGTTATCCTGCCGACTCAGAGTATGGCAATGTCAGTAACGACTTTCGTTGGGCAGAACGCAGGAGCAAGACGGCCCGACAGAATCAACAAGGGACTATTGACTGGGCTTTGTCTGTCGTGGGGGCTTTCCGCGTGCATTATTACGCTTCTGTATTTCTTCGCTCCGAACATTGCCGGACTCTTCAACCAAGATACTGCGGTCTTGGCCTATGCTGTGCTGTTCATCAGGCTCAACAGCTTATTTGACCCCATCAACGCAACTAACCAGATTCAGGCCGGAGCACTCAGGGGAGTCGGGGATTCTAGGACTCCGATGATGATAATGCTGACGTCCTTCGTGGTTCTGAGGCAGGTATACCTGTTCATAGTCTCACGCCTCACTGACTCTATATACTTCATAGCAATCGGCTACCCTGTGGGGTGGTTTGTGTGCACAGCGTTAATGACCCTGCACATCAAGAAAATCGGCTGGGAGAAAAAATTGATGAGTCTCAAAGATTAACCGTGAAGAAAAACGCCTCCCGCAAATCACGAGAGGCTTTTACTTACCCACTTATTCCTTTATCGGTGCGGGCCGGCCGAACAAGTACCCTTGAGCCAAATCACATCCGGCTTCCTTCAAGAACTTCAACTGTTCGCGGGTCTCTACACCCTTCGACAGCGCAGGAATCCCTAACTTTCTGGCCATCTCGATTACTGCCGCTATGATTATGTGCGACCGCTCGTCATTGATCGACTTTATCATGTCCATATCTATCTTCAGGCCGTCCAGCGTAAAATCCTTCAGCACCTTCAGCGACGAATACCCCGCCCCGAACGCGTCCATCCAGACCTTGAACCCGTGATGCCTCAGTCTGTCAGCCTCAACCTTCATTGCGTCCATGTCCACAGCTATAAGGCTCTCCGTGAGCTCAAACCGAAGCATGTCCTGATGAATGCCGTTCCTGCTCACAGCGTCCTCAATCACCCTCACAATGTCAGTCAGCTCGAAATCCAGCCTCGACAAGTTCAGCGACACCGGCACAATCTCTTCACCAGAATCTTTGCGCCTCTTCAGCTCCTCGCACACCTTCTCTATCACGAACCCGTCCAGCCTGTGAATCAAGTGCTGCTCCTCAAGGACATACAGGAAATTTGCCGGAGAAAGACGGCCGTACTGCGGGTCCTCCCAGCGCGTCAATGCCTCATACGATGCTATTTTTCCCGTCTCAACGTCCACGACCGGCTGAAGGTAGACTTTTAGCCTTCCGTTCTCCAGAGCGTCAGTGAACGAGGCCAAAATATGTTCCTGAAGCTGAAAGTTCTCGTCCATCTTGCCGTCATAATACTGAATTGTTGTGCCGTATTCGCGCTTGATACTGTCGCAGGCCATCCGGGCACAATCGCATATCACGCTAATATCCAGCTTCGGGTCATTTATCGCGTAGATTCCTGCCTTAAGCTCCACGATTACCCCCCGCCGAATGTTGTTGACCCTCACGCCCATACGGTGAATCTTCTCCGTCAGGTCTTCCTGTGCAGTAATCACCACAAAATGATCATCACCGAACCTCGCGCTAAGTCCGGACGGGAAAGCCTCCTGAATTATTCTGGCGATTGACCGTAACATTCTGTCCCCGCCCGAAAATCCGTAGGTCTCATTGTACGTGTGGAAGTTCCTGATGTTGAAGTATATGCAGTGAGGGGTTTTGCCTTGCCCGAGAAATTCCGCAATCTTGGCCGGAGCGTTCGCCCTGAAGTGCCGCATGTTGCATAACCCCGTGAGTTCGTCGGCGGTCTGTTCCTCTGGTTCAGGAGCCTTCTGCCCGGATAACTCCGTGAGCTTGTCGCGTAAGTCCATGTCGTGAAGGTAGACGTAGAACAGGTCCCCTAATTCCTCGTCGTGAACCATCCGGCCCCAGTCCTCGACGCGCTTTATCCTGCCGTTCTTGGTGATTATCCTGTAGGTTACGTAGTCATAGCCGCCGGTTAGCTTTATCTGGTCGCGGATTATCTCGTTGACCTCCTCGATGTCTTCGGGGTAAACGATATTCGCGAAGCTCCCGCCCGTGAACCTCATGAAGTCCTCAGCTGAGTCGCACTCAAAGATTCGGGAGATGTCATCACTGATGAAGATTACGTCTTCGGTCTCGTTGGCCTTGTACACAAGAAGGGTGCCGGGGATGTTGGCCGAAATTTTTGCGAGGTCTATGCAGTCGTTCTCATTGAACATATATTCATTACTCCTCCAAAATGTGTATAATTTTACCTTACCTTCAGGTTATCGGGAATGTAGCGCGCTAAAATTTTCCTCATTGCGTCTGACTTTATCGGCTTCGGAAGATAGTCGTTGAACCCGTAAGCAATATACTCATCCCGCAATCCCGTACCAGAATGCGCAGTCAGTGCCACATACACCGACAGCCTAGAAGGCCCGTCAAGCTCCTTTGCCCTGTTGAGGGTCTCAACACCGTCAAGCCCGGGCATCCTGTGGTCCAGAAATATTATGTCGTAGTGCTCAGTCTTCAGGAGTTCTAGGCACTCTTCACCGCTCTCGGCAGTCTCAACCGAAGCCTTAGAGTCCGCAAGCATACCCTTAGCCACAACGAGATTCACCGGCGTATCATCAACAACGAGAATCCTAGCCTCAGGGCAGGTGAACGGCTCGTTGTCCTCCTGACCCACAGACCTTCCCGGCCTCACTCGCTCAGACATTAACGCCTCATACTCACCAATAGTCCCGCTGAACCCCTCTTGGGCCAAGTGCTGTGTCAGTTCCACAATGAACGTGCTCCCCTTGCCGTAATCGCTCTCCGCACGAATCTTCCCGCCCATGAGTTCCAGCAGGTAGCGCACTAGAGTCAGGCCAAGCCCCGCTCCCTGTATGCTCTGGGTCTCTGCCATGTTCACTCGCTCGAACGACCTGAATAGCTTTCCTATGTCCTCATGGCGGATCCCGATTCCAGTATCCTTCACGCTTATCGTCAGGTTCACCCGAGCATGAGGACTCACGCTCCCCCTAACGCTCAACGTGATTCGCCCCTTGTCGGTGTACTTGACGGCGTTATCCACGAGGTTCATCAATACCTGCCTGATGTGGTCCTCGTCGCCGTATAAGTGTTCTGGGAGGGATTTATCAACGTCTAGAACAAGTTCTATTTTCTTGTCGTGAATGGCCTCAAAATTCCCCTCCTCAACATCCCTCAATAACTGCCACAAGTGATAATCTGCGTTGTACAGCTCCATTTTCCCCGACTCTATCTTCGAGATGTCTAGTATGTTGTTGATGATTGACAGCAAGTGGTTGCCGGCCTTCCTGATGTCCAATGAGGCTTGGCGGATTTCCGGGTCCCTGCTCTCCTTGAGAATCATTTCGTTCATCCCAAGAATCGCGTTCATTGGTGTCCGAATCTCGTGCGAAGTGTTGGCGAGAAAATCGCTCTTGGCATGGTTGGCGTTGTTCGCGAGCCTCGTAGAGTGTTCCGCCCTCTGACGGGACTCCTCTAACTCCTTCTCAACCGTCAGCATCTGCCTATACGTCGGGGCCTCAAGGTAGAAGAATATTATGAACAGCACAATCGTTCCCGTTACGTAGGTTATCAGGACCGTACGCACGACCATATACTGAATCAGGAACGAAGCAAACAGCAGCCCCCCCATGACATTCATCACGACGAACTGCGATTTTGCCGTGTAGTATTGCTTGTGGGTGAACTGGAGCCAGCAGGCCATAGCCGCAAAGTACAGAACATACACGCTCCGCCATAGGGTATTGTACGGCCCGCGGAAGAGTCCCCCGTCCATCGGCACCACAAAGAAGAACCCTCCGATTCCCGGCATTAGATTCAGGGCAAGAACCGCAAAACTCGACGCGAGAAGAAATCTATTGAACGAGTCAAATTTCGGGTTGTCGACCTTCACGAACGCCTGAACGTAGCGCATCATGTGGTACATGTTGAGGTTGACCGCCACATAGTAGACCGTCCTGACCGTGAGGCTCAGATAGTGATTGTTGCTCCAGCCGTCAATCAGCAGAGTAGACAGGACTTCGAGGAACGCCGCAGCAAACGTCGACACTGCGAGGTGCCTGAACCGCCGGTTAATCTCCGCCTTCGTCCCGAACTTCACGAACAAGAACACGGCCATCATCCCCAAAAACGGGAGCATTGTGGCCTCAAACCATACGTTATATCCGTAAGTCAGCATTAATTAATACCCCCCCCCCCCCTGAGTAATTTTACTGGCGGGGATATACTTAGCGAGCATTTCTTCAAGCTCCTTGCCGTTGACGGGTTTGCTCAAGAAGTCGTCGAACCCAGCAGAGAGCAATTCCGCACGCACTCCCACGAGGGCATTCGCTGTACACACGATAACTTTTGCGCTGTAGCCGGGGGCTTCTGGCATGTGCTTAATCCTGTCGAGGGTCTGTTTTCCGTCCATACGGGGCATCATGTAGTCCATTAATATTATGTCGTAAGCGTTGGTGGCAACTTTCTTCAGGCACTCTTCACCCGACTCGGCCTCGTCAATCTGTACGTGGTTATCCTTCATGAGCGAGCGCAGTACGATTCGGTTCATGTCGTTGTCGTCAACTATGAGAATCTTTGCGTCGGGTGCCTGGAGGTGAGCGCGTTCGTTCTTCTTCTTGCTGCCTTCAGCCTTCTCGTAATCGCGGAGTGTCCTTGTGCCCACGACCTTTTGAGGCAACACCACGTGGAACGTCGAACCCATGCCGTAGGTTGACGTAACTTCTACTGTGCCTCCCATGAGCTCAATCAAGCGTCCAGTAATCGCTAGGCCGAGTCCGGTGCCCTCTATATTGTGGGTCTCCTTAGCGTCAATCCTGCTGAACGACTGGAACAACTTCGGGATGTCCTCAGCGTGAATCCCAATACCTGTGTCGGCTACGGTGATGTGTAGGACGATCAATGACGGGTCATCGCTCTTTGTGCCGGTGAGTGTGAATTTGACGCTCCCGCGCTTTGTGTACTTAACGGCGTTGTTCAGGATATTCACCATAATCTGATGGACCCTGATTCTGTCTCCGAACAACTCATCAGGCAGCGACTCGTCAATCTGCGAAATGTACTTAAGGCCCTTCTGTTCTGCCCTGATTCTGACCATGTTATCAACGTCCCGAAGAACTCTGGCCAAGTCGTAATTTCTCGTGGCTAGTTCGAGCTGCCCCGACTCAATCTTCGAGAAGTCGAGAATGTCATTAATTATGTGAAGCAAAGTGTTTCCCGCGCTCTGTATGTCCTGAGCGTATTTGTAGATTGGTCCGGCCTCGTACTTTCTGAGGATAACTTCATCCATTCCGAGAATTGTCGTGAGGGGAGTGCGGATTTCGTGGGACATGTTAGCGAGGAACTCACCTTTTGCGGCATCGGCGGCTATTGCGGTCTCGTTGGCCTCATCGGCTAGGGCTTTGGCTTTGCGGAGACGGTCTAGTGTGCGTTCAAGGTCCCGGTAGGCCGGGGTCTCGAGCAGGAAGAAGAAGTAGTAGACGTTCACGGAGATTATTATGAACTGCACGGGTATCGTCGGGAAGTAGTTGACCTGAAGCAGAATAATCAGCCAGCAGACCGCGAAATTCAGGAACAACGCCCAAATCTGCCCCTTAGTGAAGGCCTTGCGGTAAAGGTAGATTTCCGCCCAAGCCCAGACTGACCACAGCCACATATATATTTCCGTCAAGTACCCCCAAGCTGTCCCGGAGCTGCTCGTGTCGTTGCCGGTCATGAAGGCCACTAACTGAAGGTAGAAGTACACCCCTAATAGCACGTCCTGAGCGTAGAGCATCCTCCGCTTGAAGGGCGAGTCGGGTCCGAACGTTGCCATGTATCGCATGAACATGAAGTACACCCCGCATGCCGCAAACTGTTTGAGGAGTGAGCAGACGTATCGGGCGGTAAAGGCATCCTCCGACGTTACGGCCAAGACAATCGAACATATCACCTCGATTATGCTGCTGGCCGTCGTCATGTAGCAGTAACGCAAGAGGCCCTTCTTCTCTGTTGCCGAGCCGGAATATATTAGCTGTAAGTATATGCAGAGGGTAACGCTTAGGAAGATTACGGCAATTTCTGACTCTATGATGTACTGACTTTCCAAGTTGTGAATAACTCCTTCTCCTGAGAATTTATGACTCTTGTGAACAAATCTGACGTGCCCATAATAGTAAAATATCTTATTATTGCGGCCGGTCGTGTGCGGGAGTCTTGAAATCTATGCAAGTATAGCACCTGTTCATTAAATGTGATATTATTCACCCATGACTACACAATCATTGAGAGAATTTATCTTTGTGCCCGATAGTACGGGTATGAATATCACGGCTTTGTGCTTCTGTATGTTCGGCTGCATTGCCACTCTGGCCATGACCCTTCTGTGTCTGCTGAGGATGATCGGGGGCTTCTACGGAGTGTCGTCCGCGTATTTCGCCGGTGCAGTGATGTCGGCGGTGATAGCTGTGTACTCTCTGCACTGTATCCGCAGGGGCAAGATTGAAGCTCTGTCCAAGCTGGCCTATCCGCTGGTTTTGGGAGGGTTCATCTATGGTTTGACGGTGCTGTTCTTCCTCGACGGGGGGATAACTGGAGGGGTGCCGATATTCTTCATTCTTGCTGTGGTGTCAACACCGTGCTTCCTGCCTCTTGGTGAAGCTGTGGCCATGATGATTCTTGAGATTGCCGCATATATCTTGAACGCCCTCTTGTCTCTGCAATACCCCGCGTCGGTTGACCCTGCATTAGCCTCGTCCGAGAAGGCCTTTGTGCCGGTGATGATTACTGCCGGGATTCTCGGGGGGTTGTGCATGCTGTACACATACGCCTACAAGCACCAGCAGGAACGCCTAGACTCCGCAATCTCTGAGGCGAAATCCGCGAACGAAGCAAAAAGTTCCTTCCTCGAAAATATGTCTCACGAGATCAGGACTCCTATGAACTCGATTTTGGGAATGAACGAGATGATTTTACGCGAGGAGGACAGGCCGGAAATCCGGGAGTATGCATTAGTTGTTCAGAGGTCAGGGCGGGCATTATTGGGGATAATCAACGACATTCTAGACTTCTCCAAGCTGCAGGACAGAAAGATGGAGATTGTTCCTGTGCGGTATGATTTGAGCTCGCTGATTAATGACATGGTCAACGTAGCTGCAGAACAGGCCAAGAAGAAATCACTGACCTTCACCGTGAACGTGGACAAGGCAATACCGAGAGTGCTCGATGGGGACGAGTACCACATTAGGCAGGTCATGCTGAACATCCTGAATAACGCGATAAAGTACACTGAACGCGGAGGAGTTACGGTAACGCTTGGGTTCGAGAAGCTCGGGCAATACACGATTCTTCTGAAGTGTTCTGTGAGTGATACGGGAATCGGAATCAGGGCCGAAGACCTAGAGTATATTTTCCAGCCGTTCGAGCACGTGGAGACAGCAAGAAAGTTTAGTGCTGACGGTTCCGGGCTTGGCCTGCCGATAGTGCAGAAATTGCTTCAGCTCATGGACTCGGAACTCAAGGTAGAGAGCGTGTTTCACAAGGGGTCAACGTTCTCGTTCGAGATAAGGCAGAACGTAATCAAGTGGGAGCCCATAGGGGATTATGAGCGGGCGTTCACAATGGCAGCCTCCCGTCAGGAGAAGAAATTCACGCAATCCTTCACCGCACCCAACGCCAAAGTTCTCGTGGTCGATGACGCTGACGTGAATTTGCTCGTTTTCGCCAACCTCCTCAAGAAGACCAAGATAAAGATTGACACGGCCTCGAGCGGGGTCGAAATGCTCCAGATGGTGAGGATGAATCACTACGATATGATATTCCTTGACCACAGAATGCCCGGCATGGACGGTATAGAGGCCTTCCACAACATGAAGAAGATGACCGACGGCCTCAACTTCAACACGCCCGTTGTGGCACTGACTGCAAACGCTGTGTTAGGAGCGAGGCAGCTCTATATTGACGAGGGGTTCAGCGACTACATATCGAAGCCGGTCGACACTGTGAGGCTTGAACAGATATTGCTTGAGTACCTGCCGCCGGACTTGGTGATTCGCGGGAACTCTGAGGACGAAGCACAGCCACAACAACCCGAAGAAGTTGCGGTGTCTGAGCCGGAAGAGCCCGAACAGGAGGACTCGCCCTACAGGAACATTCCGGGAATTGATTACGATGCTGCGGTAACGAACTGCGGGACTGAGGAGACGTTCGTACAGGCACTGGAGATCTTCTACACCACGCTTGACAAGAAGGCCGGGGACATTGAACGCTTCGAGCAGGAGAAGGACATAAAGAATTACACGGTGTTAGTCCATGCCCTCAAGAGCGCGGCTAGACTCGTGGGAGCTCTTGACCTGTCCGAGAAGGCCAAGTACCTTGAGGCTTGCGGGGACAAGAACGACATCCACGAGATAGAGACGAAGACTCCTGCGCTGCTCTCACAGTACAGGGGGTATAAGCCTGTGCTTGAGAAAGTTTTTGGGAAGACCGATGAGCCGGATATGTCCCTGCCGGAAATCTCAGTTGCGGATTTGCACGAAATGTACTCGCTGATTAAGGGGTTCGCAGCAGATTTCGACCTCGACAACATCGACAACATGATGAATGAGGCCAAGAACTACAGGATACCCGAATCAGAACGTGAGAGGTTCGAGAAAATCAAGGAATGTGTTACTGCTGCTGACTGGGGAAAACTGGAGCAGCTATTAGCATAAATTCACCCTATGGGTTGGGGCGGAAGTATAACTATTACGCGAAGGAAGGCATAAGGAAGAATGAGTAAGATATTATTCATCACAGAAAAAGTCAGCTTCATCTCTGAGGGAATAATTAACCACCTCAAAGCGCAGGATTTCGAGGTGCTCACGGTGAAGCCCGACGTAACTGCGATCTCAAACTTTCTCAAGGAAGGCAACGAGAACGATGAAGAGGCTATTGACCCAGAGGTAGCGGCGTTATTGAGTCAGGAAGGCGGAGAGGGAGCTTCAGGAGCCGCAGAGGAGAAGCCGAAGGACGACATCCCGAGAATATTTATCCTGTACCTGCAGGGTGAGGATAACCTGATGATTGACGTGCTCGGCTACATTCGAGACTTGGTCGAGGACAGAGGGATTCGCTTCTTCGTAATCGGCACTCAGGAGGAACTTGACGAGGTCATAGGCAAGAAGGCCGACTACGTTGCTCAGATGTACACGCGTCCTGTGGATTTGGGGGAACTCCTCAAGCGGCTCCAGAAAGAGGGCGAGACGGTCGACAAGCTCAAGGAGTTCAAGAGCATTCTTATCGTTGACGACGACGCTACTGCACTGCGCTCAATGAAGAGCCTTCTATCGACAAGGTACAAGATTCTTGTGGCCAATTCCGGAATGAACGCGATAACTATTTTGGCCAAGAACAAGGTAGATTTGATTCTTCTGGACTTCGAGATGCCAATAGTGAACGGCCCGAAGGTCCTCGAGATGATCCGTGCGGACTCGAACACCGCGAATATTCCCGTGATGTTCCTGACTGCGAAGGGGGATAAGCGCAGTATCATGGAGGTATTGAGGTTCAAGCCGGAGAAGTACCTGTTGAAGACTATGCTGCCGAAAGATATTCTTGACAGTATCGACGAATTTTTCAAGACCAGACGCTAAGTGTAACAGGCTCTCATCATAAACACTCCTTTCTCAAAACGGAAGCCCCTAGCTCAAACGGCCGGGGGCTTTACTTATTACTTAAGCGTTCTGTTCAGGAAGTCAAGTATTATCTTCAGGACTGAGGGCTGGTGGAAATACACCGCGTCATGTTCTCCGCCGTTGATGATGTAGAACGTGGAGTCTATATTGTGTGCGGTCAGGGCCTCGTGAAGAATCCTCGATTGGCTCAGTGATACCGTTTTATCCGCGTCCCCGTGAAAAATCAGGAACGGAGGAGTCTTATCACTAATGTAGTTCAGCGGATTGGAGTCCCTTGCTGTCTCGGGAGTGTCCAGAATACTTCCGCCCTTCCTGCCCTTGTAGCCTGCTACTCCATTCACGAATACGGATGGGAATCCCGCTGGGGAGTAATACATTTGCTTCTTCTCGTCGGTAAGGTCATCAGCTATCCTCGTCAAGTCGGTCGGCCCCAAACAGTCAATCACTGCCTGTACTGCGCTGCTCTGGTCCAGGTTATCGCCAAAGTTGAACTTCCCGCCGGTAACCCCCACCATTACGGCCAGATACCCTCCCGCAGAAGAACCCATCACAGCAATCTTGCTCCCGTCAATGCCGAACTCGTCAGCGTGTGCACGGAGATACCTCACAGCAGCTTTTGCGTCCCCGATAATCTCCGTGTAGTCGGCCGCACCGATAACACGGTACTCAGCAGGTACCGCCGCAAAGCCGTTTTCCGCTAACTTCATGGCCAGCCGATTCCACGCGCTTTTGGGTGCAGCAATCCACGCGCCGCCGGGAAACATTATCACTGCGGGGTGCTTCTTGCCGTCATCGGGAGAGAAAATATCCATCTTCAGTTCAGTTTGCGGCCAAGCGTCATATTTCGCGAACACAATATCTTTGTGGATAGACACCGCAGGCTCATTGTCAGAGATTTCGACATCGATATTTGCGGCCATACAGCAGGCAGCGTTCAGTGTCAGGAGCAAAAACAGCACAATAACTTTCTTCATGAGAATCATTCCTCCTCGTTATGAATAGCCCAAACGTCTTAGGGCAGTATTATTCTTCCGCCAGTTCGGGATAACTTTAGCCCACAGCTCAAGATACACAGGGAATCCCGTAACCTCCTCGATTGCTTTGCGGGACTCGGAGCCGATGCGCTTAATCATCCCGCCCTTCTCACCAATCACTATTTTCTTCTGGCCGTCGGTCTCCGTGATTAACGAGGCACGGATATAGAGCTTCTTCCTGTCGGGGTATTCGTCAGGGCTCTTGTACTCGTCAATCTCAACGGCTGTGCAGTGCGGAACTTCGTCGCGCAGGAACATTAACACCTTCCCCCTGATGATCTCTGCGGCCATGAATTTTTCCGTCGTGTCCATGAGAATCTCAGGGTCATATATCGCTTCGCCCTCCGGGATTAACTGCATAATCTCGGCTATGAGTTCGTCTAGCCCCTTCTTGGTCTTGGCCGAAATCGGAATCTCTGCGCGGAACTCACGCAATCCCTCATAGAGCGTGAATGCTTCTGACGGGTCGGACTTGTCGGACTTGTTTGCTGCGAGGACTACCGGCAATGACTGCGGGATTATCCGGGCAATCTCAGAGTCCAGAGGCGAGAGAGTCCGGGTTCCAGCGTCGATTAACCACAAAACCGCGTCGGAGTCGTCGAGGGCTTCGAGAATCGAGTCGTTCAGGAAGTCCCCGAGCTTGTTGCGCGAAATGTTGAGGCCGGGAGTGTCGGTGAAGATGATTTGCGAGTTCTCGTCGTTGTAGATGCACCGTACAGCGTTGCGTGTGGTCTGTGGCTTCGGGGAAATTATCACTGCCTGAGCCTTCAGGAGGGCATTAATCAGCGAGGACTTCCCGACGTTCGGGCGGCCTATTATGGCAATTACTCCGCACTTTTTCTGAGCCATAACTAATCCGGGTCAAGAGTGAACGAGTGAGGGAGTAACTTTTTCAGCTCAAAGACTTTTGCGCCGTCCTTCGAGGCCAGAACTACGAGCATGTTTTTGCCGAACTCCATCAAGGCCTGACGGCAAGCACCGCACGGAGGGCATGACACCTTCAGGTAGTCGTCCCTGTCCTCGTGTGAACCAGCTACGGCAATCGCTAAGGGGTCGCGCTTCCCCTGAGCCACCATGATTACCACTCCCGCACGTTCTGCGCAGATTGTTACACCGTAAGAGGCATTCTCGACGTTGCAGGACTGGATCACCTCGTCGTCAGCGAAGAGCATAGCCGCTCCCACGTGGAAACGCGAATACGGAACATAGGCCCTCCTTGCGGCTTCACGGGCCAAGTTCAGCAGGTCATCAGGGGAGATTTTCGCGCTCGGCCAGTTGTCTTTAGGGGGCATGGGTCAAAGGCTCCTGACTCGGTCCGCAACTCGTTCGGCGTGGAGTATGGCTTTCTCCCTCATCTGCCGTAATTTCTCGTCGTCGTGGCGGCTGGCGTAAGAGAGTCCTCCGCTGTAGATATATCCTGCCCACTCCATGCTGCAGGCTTTGGCGAATTGCTTTAGTGGAATCAGGAAGTCATCAACGGGGTAGCCCTGAAGTCCGCCGGTCTGGTAGAGCTCTTCGGGTGCTCCGGAAGTGAAGGAGGCGAGTAACTTTTTCCCGGCGAGTGCTTTGCCCTTTGAGCCGTGAGAGAACCCGTGAACGAATACGTCCTCCATCCATTTATGCATGATTGACGGCACACCGTACCAGAAGAACGGGAACTGCATAACGATAACATCAGCCCTCCTGAGGCGGTCCTGTTCGCGCTCAACGTTGAACGTCCAGTCAGGATACTCTGAGTCCAAGTATAAGTACTCAGCTTCGGGAAGAATTTCTGTGAGGCGGCCAAGAATTATCTTGTTGGCAAATGAATTATTCTTCAGGTCAGTGTGGCCCGAGACTACTAAAACTTTTGCGGCCAAGTTCAAACGCTCCTTAAGTGATGAGATTGTGAATTAGCATTATTCTAGCATAGCCAGTTGTGCTAAAATTGCTTAATTCATTACATTTCAGGAGAATAAATCATGCGTAAATGTTCGTTGAGAATTTTGCTCGTGTTCCTATTAATCGCGGTATTAGCCGGTTCCTCAGAGTCCGCAAAACGGAGAAGGTCAAAGCCCTCACACACTCCCAAAGCTGAACCCGTTACTATTGCCTCACTTCACGGACGCTGGACAGGTTCGGGCAACGGTACAGGCCAAGACCCGAGACAGCCCGGAGTAACATTGTCGCTTAGTGCAGAGGACGTGGTGATAGAGATCGACAACATCAAGTTCTCAGAGACCACCGGCGAGGGGCAGGCTGACGTGATATTCATGGGCAGGATCACCGACATTCGCAGCGAGTTACGCCACGTGAGAAGCTGGGCCTACTCGATACCGTACGACATGAAACGCGAAGGGCCAAATTCTTGGAGCTTCAGCACGGAATTTCTCGACGGCGAGGACAAAATCACACTCACACTGACGAACTCCAAGAGCGCAATTCTCAGGTGGGAGGGCGCAAATTGGGATGATGCTTTTCCCGACGAACGAGACACTTTCGACGTTACCTGCACTGCCTCAAAGCAATAAATAATCCCCCTGCCTTTCACGACAGAGGGACCGTGTTTGTTCGGGAGGGTATTACTTCAGGGCCGGTTTGTTCTGGAGAAATGCGCTCCCGTTCTTGGCAAATGATATATTCATCGAGGATATGTACCTGTCAAAGAATTGCTGCGACTCACTCTCACTCATCTTCAGGTCAAGTTTCTGAAGGGCCCTGTTGATTATCGAGAACAAATTCATCTTGCTCAAGTGATTGTCCTCAATGTCCCTCACGACTTCCTGAAGAACAATTTCCGTCTTGAGCTCAAGATTGCCGGACATAAAGTATTCATCAATGTAGAAAAATGGAATGTCGTTGTTCTGGAGCCTCTGGTAATAAGCCTGTGAGCAGTTGTCATACTCAAGCATCACTAAGAACTTCATCTCTGG
>JAFPZI010000153.1 GCA_017417365.1 Synergistaceae bacterium | reverse complement strand
TTCATCCCGTGCTCTGTGGACGAGTTCATCACATTTATTGTTGAGAGCGTCGAAAGAATGACCCTTGACCCAATGCCATTTTACGTTGTGGGTCTTCGTGAGTTCGTCGAGGCGTTCCCACAGGTCTCGGTTGACAACGTCCCCGCCGGTTGAGCTTCTCCAGCCGTTACGCTTCCAGTTGATGAGCCAGCGTTTTACGAATGCGTTCTGTAAGTATGACGAGTCTGTGTGGAGGTCGACATCGCAGGGGACTTTGAGGGCTTCGAGCGCACGAATTGCTGCGGTGAGTTCCATGCGGTTATTAGTGGTGTTGGGTTCAGCTCCGTAGAGTTAGCGGGTCTTGTTGTGCTCTGGTGAGTGGAGGACGGCCGCCCAGCCCCCCAGCCCTGGATTGGGTGAGGCTCCTCCGTCGGTGTAGATTATTACGTGAGGCTTCATGTGTTATCACTCCTCGAAGACTATATCAATCACTACCGGGCCTTCCGTGTAGATGTCCCCTGAAGCTGAGGCTGTGATGATCACTGGCCCGTCAATCTTGCCGAGTCTGTCTACGGCGTTGAAGAATGCTTCTCCGTCGAGTGTCCCGACGCTGTTAGTTGCGGGTTCAGGGAGAATCCCATCATTGAGTGCCTTATTCCTGAGTTCCCGCAAGAACACGTGAAGGACTTCTTCAGGTTTTGACTTGGGGCTGGTCTTGTCGTTCATGAAGAATTTCCTGTAGACTGGTGCACCGTCAGCGTAGACTCTTATGCTTGTGCCGGTCTCGAGCCTCACCATCACTCGTAACTTTTCGCCGAAAACGTAATTTTCTCCCGACAAGGCCCGGACGTAGCGTCTTGTGTCGGAAGCTGCGAGCTCCTCAATGATTGCCGACTCCTGTTCTGTGTTGAAGCCTACGGGGATTTCCCGCATTCTAGATAAGGATTGGTTGGAGATTAGGGTCAAAACGTTCAAGCGTACTCGCTGCTTAAGGGTATTGAGTCCCTCGATGATTTCGGCTATGGACATGCCGGGCTCAAAAGCTGTTTGGCCAAGCAGCACGTTAGCTCTGAGGGCTATAGCTTCACTCCTAAGGGCGCGGATTTCTTCCTTGAGCTGCTGGGACTCTTCGCGCATTGCCCTAACTGAGGCTTCGAGTTCATTCTTCTGCTGTTCGAGTATGAGCTTGTCATTCCTCATTGAGTCGAGTTCAAAGCTCGTGAGGTCGAGGCTTGCGGCGGCTTCTGCGAGGCTTATGCGGGCTTGGTTGGTGTTCTCTTCGCTCTGGTTAAGCTGGAATTGCAGGTCATACATTTGCTGTCGTAAGAGCTTCAGGCCGAAGAGTGCAGTTCTCACGTCCTGAGAGAGCACGGACACAACGGACAAGATTCCCACAGCGATTAAGGCACCTGTGAATGCGGTGATGAGTCTGCTGGTGTGTTTTGGGCGGAGGCCGAAGAGGGTCATGCGTTTTTTGCCGTACTTTGAGCCGAGAGAGTCGCCCAATACAGCGAGCCCTGCACTCCCGAACACAAGCGACAATATCAACAGCCAATTAGTACCCGAGAAGAAATCCATCAAGACTAATCACCCTCGTTTTCTGGAAGTATGTATGTATGGCTCAAGCTCAGAGATCATCACGGACACAAAGATTAACACACATCCTACTCCCGCCCTCAACGTAAGAGATTCCCCCAGAAAAATTATGCTACTGAACAACCCAAACACCGACTCTAGACTCATGATGATTGTAGCGTGGCTAGGGTCAGCATACTTCTGCGCACACACCTGCATAACGTAACACCCAAACGTCGCGAAAACTATCGTGAACAGTAGTTCCGGCAGGCTCTCATAGTCCAGCAATACCGGCCGGGACTCGAACAGCAACGATGCCGCAAACGCAAACACAGCAAAGCTCACGAACTCCACGAAGCTCAACGTTATTGGGTCGCTGTCCCTCGTGAATATGCTTATCGCTATAACCTGCACCGCAAACGTGAACGCACACAGCACCGTCAACCCATCCCCAATCAATGAGGCCTCTGCGGAGTCTTCTCCCATAAGCATATACATTCCTCCAACGCACAACACCGCCGCAAAAATCTTCACCCATCCAGGAAAAATCTTCACCAGCCCCCACACCATCAACGGCACCATCAGCACATACGTCGCAGAGATGAACGCCGAACGCCCTCCGCCGATGTAGTTCAAGCCTATAGTCTGCACAGTAATCGCCAAGAACAACAAGAAGCCTATTATCACGCCTCCCTTGAGTTCATGACGGAAGGACTTGTTGATTCGTCTGTGGAAGAATGCATACAGCATCACTGACCCCGCCGAGAACCTCAGGAACAACAGCCAGCACGCAGGATATACCCCCACAAGAATCTTCATTGTTACGAAGCTCAAGCCCCAGAACACCGCACAATACAGCAGCCCAAGATCCGCTAACATCACTCACACCTTTATTCTTCTGGCCTCGAGATAATATCTCTTCTCCTGCGCATGTCCCATTGAGAATGTTTTTCTCGGCAGCACTCCAGACTCTGATATGACCCTGAAGAAATCACGTTTGGCCTCAGAATCGAACGCTGGCATCTCGAACCCTAAGCACCCTTGACCTTCCGACAATCTCACCAACGCTTCCGTGTCGTGAATGTAGTCTATCGTCAGGTGCTTATCATCTAGGTACTTCTGCAGCACCACGAGGGCCGACGCTCCCTTCTTCCTGTCAATGTGGAGAGTTCCCCGCATTCCGTGAGCGTAGAACTTTACCGGCCAAGACGCTCCCCACATTCCCGCACAAATATCATTCCTAACCGCAGAGATTAACTCATCGGGGTTAATGCCCTTGACGATTCTGTGAATTGGCTCAAACTTTATTGCCTCGTCGTGAATGTTCTCAAGCTCAACCATCGCGTAACGTGCTAAGGGATTCCTTATGCCCTGCGCCTTCTGGGACTCGTAACAGTTTTTCGCAGCAGCCAGTGAGTGATTCCCGTCGCCTACAGCAAACACTAGCGACAACTCTTGACCCTTCCGCCTAATGTAGCTCGCTATCCTAGTGTTCAAGGCCTTTGCGTGGTCCCCGCCGACAAGCCAACCCTTGATGTTCCGTCCTCCCATCATCAGGCTGAAGTCATAGAGCTTCCTCATGCTGTGCTTCGAGAGCTTGAGGGGTTCAATGAGTTCACGGCGTTCGTCGTCGCAGAGGAGGATAACGTGAGAGAGTTCGAGGGGGGCATTCTCCCGGATTGCCACACGGGGCGGGATTCGTTCCTGAACTGTGAGTTCTGTTGCGCGGATTCGTGGCGTTGTGCCGGGTGCATAGTCGTATTCTTCGAGGTCAATCACTCCGACGATCCCCGGACGTATCGAGCCGTCGAGAAGTGTGCGTTCAACGTAAATGTATGAGTTCCTGTACTGTGTGAAGACTTTCTGTGATATGTAGCTCTCCATCGTGGAATTTATCTGCTCTATTCTCTCGGGGGTTGCCTCACTTAGCAGGGCCTCTGGAAGAATCAAGTTGTACGCTGACGGTCTGTTTCCGGCGAGCTCCTTAGTCATGGCCCAATAGTCAGGCTGTGAGGTGAACTGGTCGCAAGCAATGACCGCCCAAGGGGAATAATCAGAGAGGTTAGGCAGCAGGAAATCAGCGGCTCTGAATATGATTCATCAATCCTTTCGTGATAATTGAGAGTAATTTTAGGCGTGCTGTAAATGTGCGTCAATTCGTGCAGTTGCGTTATAATCAGCGTAAATTTCACGTACAGGAGAAAATTCATGCAGTCGAGAAAGATTCTAATCTCTGTCTCTGGTGTCGTATTATTCCTCTTGGCCGGAGCTGTCTCTATGTTTGTCCTTCCCTCAAGAAATCCGGCTCCCGTCTCAAGCCCTCAAGCACAAGAACCCACAACCCCTCAGCCCGTCCCTCAGCCAACCCCAAAGCCAGCTCCCGAACCTCCCAAGCCTCCGCAAAAATGGTACGTCCACATTTCCGGAGCAGTGAAGAATCCCGGGGTCTACCCAGTCCCAGAGAACTCGAGGATCTTTCAGGCTGTGAACATGGCAGGTGGCCTCACGAAGAATGCGGATGACTCCGTGCTGAACTTGGCGGACTTTCTCTCTGACGGAGTACACATTCACATTCCCGAGAAGACCGCGCCAAACTCTGCGCTTCCGGCCGCGAGAGTTCCGGGGCTCCCAGCGTCAAGGACTCTTCAGGTTCAGGCACAGACTCAGACTCAGGGAGGGCTGATAGACATTAACCGAGCCTCAGCGCAAGAACTCGAACGCCTGAAGGGAGTCGGTCCCGCAATAGCCAAGCGTATTATTGAGTACAGGCAGGCCCACGGGTTATTCACGAGGCCTGAAGATCTCCTGAACGTTAGGGGAATCGGCAAGGCAAAACTGAGTCAGCTTCGTCCGCAGATTACCCTGAATGGGGGCGGTGCATCCTCCGTAACACGTCCAGCGACTCGGACTCAGACTCAGACTCAGGGAGGCCTGATAGACATTAACCGAGCCTCAGCCCAAGAACTTGAACGCCTGAAGGGAGTCGGCCCGGCAATAGCCAAGCGTATTGTTGAGTACAGGCAGGCTCACGGGTCATTCACTCGTCCTGAAGATCTCTTGAACGTCAGGGGAATTGGTGCGGCAAAGCTGAATCAGATTCGCCCCCAGATAGTGATTCAGTAATGGAGGTCTTGAGGCGTGCCCCTATGCTCGGGGTGTTGGCGGGACTTGCTGCCGGAGCTGCACTCTATGACCGCGCGGGGGTGTGGGCGTTCGCTGTGATGGTGCCTGCGGTGTACTGTGCAGTGATGTTCAGTTCCTACGAGGCCGAACTACCCGAACAATGGCGGGCCTTCGCTGTGGGGTTAGTGTTGTGCGCTCTGTGTTCGTGGAGGATGTACGCTGTGTTCACCCGACCTCCTGCACAGAATCTCACGCTGTCTCAGGCTTCCGGGACAGTCCAGAGCGTAAGGTCATGGGGCAGAACGTATGTAGCAGTGATTGACGTTGACGGGGGAGGGCGTTACGTTACGAGAATGCATTTCGCTAACGTCATGCCCGGGGACAGGATAGCTTTTGACGGGGTTACTCGCTCGTTCAGGGCAAGCGATAAGGACGGAGGGTTTGACGAGTCCCGTTACTGGGGAGCACGTGGAGTCAGTGCTTGGGTGAGCCTCCGCAATATCCGTGAGCTGCCCGGAAGATTCAGCCTTGCCCGAATGCGCTGCACACTCTCACGAAAGCTCTCGATGTACCTTCCCGAACGAGTTGCTTCCTACCTGAAGGCCGCGTGGATCGGTGAACGTGATGACTCCCTGAACGCGAAGCACCGTCGTTGGGGAACTGTTCACATTCTTGCAGTGTCCGGGTTCCACGTGGGAATAGTGCTTCTGTTTGCTGGTGTACTCTTCGGGAACAACGCGCTAATCTTGTCGGTGATTCTCTGGGCGTATGTCCTGCTGTCTGGGGCGGCACCGAGTGCTGTGCGTGCGGGATTGATGCTTCAGGCCGGATTGATTTCCCGTGAGCTTGGCCGGAGCGTGAACAGCGTCAACAGTGTTAGTGTGGCTGGAGTGGGTATCCTGATGTATTCGCCGTTGATGTTCTGGGATATTGGATTCAGGCTGTCAGTTCTTGCGGCCCTGACGATTTCGGCTCTCCCGTACAGAAGGTACTCGTGGCTGTTGATGAGTCCGTTAATCTCTCTGGTAACGTTCCCGCAGGTGAGCTACACGTTCGGTGGGATTGTGGTAGTTGGGCTGGTGCTGAATCTTGTTGCGCCGGTGTATTTCGCCTTTGCCTTCACGATAGCGTCAGTTGCCGGGGCTTTGAGGATTATGGGGGTGCCGTTGATGAAGTATTTTGTGCTTGCGTCTGAGGGAATATTCATGCTGTGGGAGAGGGTTGCGGATTTCGCTGCGGGAGTGCTTCCGTACAGTGTGGAGTGGAATTACTTTGCGGCTTGGGCGGGAACGGGAGCGTTGATGTTTTGTGTGAGCAGGTATTTCGGGCTGGCACCATTGAGGGTGTTAGCTGTGATGATTGGCGGGAGTTTTGCGGCGTTCGTGATGTTCCTGTAGAATAGGCACATAACTTTTCAGGAGGTAATTTGCTATGACGAGTGCGGTACTTGAGAAGACGGCAGAATATATTGATTACGATTATGAACTTGATACTTGTGGGATGGACGAAGCTATGGCAGAAGTTGAGGACATACTAGCTCATCCCGAAAAGTATAAACGCTACACCTCTGTTAAGGATATGTTCCGGGATATAGGAATCGATGTAAGCGGCCTGAAGGACTACTAGAAGAATAATGAAGTATGAGGCCGTTTATACTCCGCGTTTCAGCAAGGAACTCTTGAGGGCAGAGAGGCGCGGTATGCCTATGGAGGACATTCAGGAAGTAATATACATGCTTGAGAATGACATACAGCTTCCGCCGAAGTATAGGGATCATCCGCTCGAGGGTGAATACAAGGGCTGCCGTGAATGCCATATTCACCCCGATTGGCTGCTCATCTACAAAAAGGTGAAGAGAGAATTGATATTAGTTCTTGTACGTACCGGCACGCACAGCGACTTATTCAGATAGGGAGGAAATCATCATAACAGGCTCATTAACAGACAGGCTCAGACACACGAAATTCACCGCCACCCAGCAGAAAATCGCTGACTACTTCCTGAACAACCAGGAGAAATTAGCGGGCCTCTCCTCACAGGAAGCCGCACAGGAAATCGGCGTAAGTGATGCTTCAGTGATCCGCTTCTGCAGGATAATCGGCTACGAGGGCTTCAAGGACCTCAAATCCCACGTCTACAACATGCTAGTAGAGAACTCCTTCTCCGGCCTCACTCTAGGTGAACGCATGACCCAGAGCAACGAGAAATTCCAGAGAATAGACCCTCTGATTCAGTTCCAGTCATTCATTCACCAAAACATGCTCTCAGTGTTCACCAACAGCAGGGAGGACTTTGACCGCACAGCAGAAATCCTCACCTCCTCGAACCACAAATACATCATAGGCCTACGTGGCTGCCGAGGCCTCGCGGTATCCTTCAGCAGGACACTAACATTCATGCTCCCTAATGTGATATGCCTCAACGACTCCGAAGGTATGTCCCTAAGCAGGATGCAGGACGTTACCGACAACGACGCGGTAATCATGTTCGTATTCTCCCGCTACTACAAGACCGACGCGAAATATCTCGAACTCGCTGCACGAAACCACGCCAAAGTCTGTCTCATCACCGACGAATCCCCCGAACCCCTCCAGAAATACGCAGACCTAACGCTATACGTCTCAACAGCGGGCCTCAGCTTCTTTCACTCCACGATAGGAGCCGCCGTAGCCGCAGAATACATTCTCACCCTCATTGGCCGGAAAGTTGATTACCGCCAAAGACTCGAGGAACGCGACGACCTCACTGCCGACCTGAGAATCTAACTCCCTCACAAAGTCCCCATCATCACACCCCCTCTTTCTCTCTACCCTCTACCCTGAATAATTCACTGCAAAATTACTCCTTGCTAAAAGTTTATGCTACATGTATAATTCAGTCCATGAAGTAACAACTACATAATCCCCACGAAAAACTAAACATTACGGAGGCGGTATCAATGTCAGTATTCCTAAGTGAATACATACACCCGGACGCTCTCGAACTCCTCAGGAAGAACTGCAAAGTTGTCGACAACTTAGACAACCCTGAAGAAGTAGAAGCTATAATTCTGCGAGTTTTTGAAGTGAACGCTACAGTTATGGACAAGTGCAAGAACCTCAAGGTCATCGGCAAACACGGAGTCGGCTGCAACACTATCGACCTCCCAGAAGCCAAGAAGCGCGGAATTACCGTCCTCAATACCCCCGGAGCAAACGCTAATTCTGTGGCCGAACTCATCGTGGGACTAATGCTCGACATCTCCCGAAATATCACCCTCGCCCACAACAAGACCCAATCCGGCGCGTTCAGGAAAATTGCCCCCGCAGAAATGACCGGCATGGAGCTCACCGGCAAAACTCTCGGCCTGATCGGTACAGGCAACATCGCACGAAGAGCCGCAGAAATCCTACGCAACGGCTTCGGCGTCAAAGTCATCGGCTATGACCCATACGTCTCCCGTGAAGCTATGGCCAAGTTCGGCTACGAGAAATACGACACAGTACAGGACCTCATAGCTCAATCCGACATCGTCAACGTCAGCGTCCCCCTCACAGACTCAACCCGCAACCTCATTGCCGGAGACACTTTCGACTGCTTCAGGAAGGGCGCAATCTTAGTGAACGCAGCTAGAGGCGGGATCGTCAACGAGCAAGACCTCTATCACGCCCTCAAGGCCGGAAAGCTCAGGGCAGCAGCTTGTGATGCTTTCGTCAACGAACCCCCAACAAGCACTAACACTAACCTATTCGAACTCGATAACTTCATCGGGACTCCCCACATCGGGGCCTGCGCTGAAGAGGCACTTTACCGCATGGGCATGGAAGTTGTTCAGGAAGTCATTAACGTTTTGGGCGGGGCGGAACCTGCTCACAGAGTCGCGTAAATCTTTAGAGGAGGGCAAACTATCATGAAGTTACTTGACTGCACATTAAGGGACGGCGGAAACGTCGTAGGGCGCGGGTTCAACGCTGAACTCACAACAATGATCATTCGCGGGCTGATCCGCAGCAACGTCAAAGTTATCGAGATGGGAAACTGCACAGGAATCGGCTCTTACGAAGCCAACAACTCAATAGCTCCCTGCACCGACAAAGAATATCTCGAGCTCGTACAGCCTTTCTTGTCTCAGGCAGAAATAGGCATGTTCATGGGCTGGAAGAACGGCACTCAGGAGAACGTGAACCTCGCGAAGTCTTACGGCCTCAAGTTCTTACGCGTGGGAGCAAACGCAGGAGACGGGAAGAACGCCTGCGATGCCGTAAAGCGCGTAAAGGATGCCGGAATGACTTGCAGATTCTCAATGATGAAGGCTTATGTGTCCACACCCGACGAACTCGCCGAAGAAGCTGCAATGCTCGAGAGCTGCGGACTCGATGAGGTTACAGTGATGGACTCCGCAGGAACTATGATGCCGCACGATGCTTCTGCTTACGTCAAGGCCCTCAAGTCCCGCGTGAAGATACCCGTAGCTTTTCACGGCCACAACAATCTTGGCCTGTCCGTAGCAAATGCCTTAGCCGCTCATGAGGCAGGAGCTGACGTGTTCGACTGCGGACTTCTCGGAATGGCAAGGAGTGCCGGAAATTGTGCTACTGAATTAGCCGCAGCCGCCTTCCAGAGGTTGGGACTGCTTCAGGATGTCGACTTGATGGCAATGCTCGACTTTGAGGACAGCGAGTTAATTCCAGCAATGGAGAAGTACAACTACCATGTTGCCGTCAAACCCTTCGACCTGATATTGGGCTTGGCCGGTGCTCACTCCAGCTTTACGAAGATGTTCAAGGAAGTTGCGGAGGCCAAAGGTGTATCACTCTACAAGTTAATCCTTGAGGTGTCGAAAGTTGACCGCAAGAATCCTTCCCGAGAACTCACCGAGAAGACTGCTGAATCATTAAGGGGGTAAGGTCATGACTAATGCTGTAGCTTTTGGGCGCGTCTTCACCGTAGCAACAAGCGACCTCGTATTGTTGATGGTGTTCTTGCTGCTGGGAGTGTTCCTCCTGAGAATCTGTCGGCCCCTGAAGAATCTATTCCTCCCTGCCGGACTTATCGGGGGTGCTGTGGCGTTAATCTTGGGTCCTCAAGTCTTGGGATGGATTGAGATTCCCGCAACGTGGGCAGGAATGGCTACACCGATGATTAATATCGTTCTGACCACGACAATTTTCGGCTCAATGATCAGCAAGGAGACCCTGAAGAAATATGCCGGAGCAATCAACGTGATATTCTTGACCTACTTTGCTCAGATGATTTTCGGGACATTGTGCGGTGTAGTTCTCTCAGAGAAGTGGCCGGATATGCCTTACGCTTGGGGAATGATGGCGATCTTCACCTATTGGGGCGGGCACGGAGCAGCGACTACGGCCGGGACACTCTTTGAGCAGATGGGCAATGAAGGCATGCTGAGCTTGGGAATAATCATGGCTACTCTTGGTCTGATTGTTGCGATGCTCGCGGGAATGGTCTGGGTGAATATCGGTGCTCGTTTGGGCTGGTCTCAGTACACGAAGAAGAGTGCTGGTGCTGGTGAAGCTGTTGTGCTCCTGCCCGAGAAGGACAGAAGGCCGCTTGGAGTCGGGACGGTGTCGTCTGACGTTGTGAACGGTCTGGCAATGCAGCTGGCTATAGTTATGCTGTGCATGTTCGTCGGAGAAAAGTTGTTCAAGTCGTTAGCTCTCGTGCCTGTTCCTGCGTTTGCCTCAGTCATGAAGACAATTCCGGCCCTTCTTCACGGAATAATCGGAGCGTTCATAGTGTGGTACGTTATGCGCAAGACCCACACGGACTCCTACGCTGACCTTGAGGGGATAAAGAACATCGGAGGTACTGCCCTCGAGATCTGCGTGTGTTCTGCGACGGCTACTCTGAACCTGAAGCTGTTTGCTGCCTACTTTGTGCCGATATTGATTCACATGGTGTTCATAATTCTCTTGATGTCGTTCATAACGATGGTGCTGCTCAGAAGGTGGCTGAAGCGCGATTGGTTTGAGCTTGCGTTGATGGCTTTCGGTCAGGGGCACGGTTCAACTCCGAGCGGTTTGGCTCTGGCTAGGTGCGTTGACCCTGAGTACAAGTCCGACAACTGGAAGGCTTTCGGTCTGGCTATGGGGATAACGACTCCGTTCACGTCGACCTTTGCGGCGATTATTCCTCCTTTGGCCATGCAGTCAATGTGGTACGTTGTCGCTCTAGGGGGTGCGGTAACACTTGGTTGTGTGTTGTTCGGTGAGCTCGTTGTGAGGAGGCAGAACTAACGGGTAAAATTTTGGGGGGCTAGCGGGATTTCCTGCCGGCCCCTCTGTGATTTACTTGCTGCGTCTCACAGCTTCCTTCATCATAACGTCATGCGCTCCTCCCTCCGCAAGCGTGATAGGTGAAACAAGCGTCAATCTCGCCTTCTCTCTCATCTCCTCAAGGTTCAGTGCCCCGCAGTTGCAGAACGTAGACTTTATCTTGCTCAGAGTCTCCGTAACATTCTCCCTGAGGCTCCCCGCGTAAGGTACGTAGCTGTCCACTCCCTCCTCGAACGATAATTTCGCCTGACTCGCGTCCCCTGAGTCGTAACGCTGCCAGTTCCGTGCCCTCGATGAACCTTCACCCCAATACTCCTTCATGTAGTTTCCGTTCACAAGCACCCGATTAGTGGGACTCTCGTCGAACCTCGCGAAGTAACGGCCAAGCATGCAGAAATCCGCACCCATAGCCAGTGCAAGCGTTATGTGGTAGTCCATGACTATTCCGCCGTCAGAACAGATAGGCACATAGACCCCAGTCTCAGCAAAATATTCGTCCCTTGCCTTCGCTACCTCGATTACCGAAGTCGCCTGACCCCGCCCGATACCTTTGGCCTCACGGGTTATGCAGATTGACCCGCCGCCAATCCCGACCTTCACGAAATCTGCTCCAGCCTCCGCGAGAAACCTGAACCCGTCAGCGTCAACCACATTGCCTCCGCCGACCTTCACGCCCTCCCCGTAGTGCTCGCGAACCCAGCTAAGAGTCCTCCTCTGCCACTCTGTGAACCCCTCCGAACTGTCGATACACAGAACGTCAGCACCAGCCTCAACCAGTGCAGGGACCCTCTCCGCGTAATCCCGTGTGTTTATCCCCGCGCCCGTAACGTAACGCTTCTTGCTGTCGAGCAGCTCTAACGGACTCTCCTTGTGCATGTCGTAATCCTTCCTGAACACGAACGCTACCATGTGCCCTTCAGCGTCCACAATGGGCAGTGCATTCAGCTTGTGGGCCCAAATTATGTCGTTGGCCTCGCTCAGACTCAGGCCGTCGCGAGCGGAAATCACCTTGTCGATCGGGGTCATGAAGTCCCGTACAAGAGTATCAACGGGTGTGCGGCTCACTCGGTAGTCCCGGCTCGTGATGATGCCCAAGAGTTTTCCCGTTATGCTCCCGTCGTGGGTTACGGCTACGGTGGTGTGGCCTGTAGCTTCCTTGAGGGCGAGAACGTCCGCTAAAGTCTGGTCGGGGCGGATTGCTGAGTCGTTGGCGACGAAACCGGCCTTGTAGCGTTTGACTTTGGCGACCATTTCGGCCTCTTTGTCGATGGGCTGTGAGCAGTAGATGAAGGCTATTCCACCTTCACGAGCAAGAGCTACGGCCATTGAGTCGCTGGATACCGACTGCATGCACGCGCTGACCAGAGGAATATTTATCGATAACGGAGCCTCTTCGCCCTTCCTGAACTTGCACAAGGGAGTCCTTAGTGAGACGTTTGACGGCACGCAGTCCGCTGATGAGTACGTAGGAATCAGCAAGTACTCTGAGAAAGTGTGAGATGGTTCGGTGTAATAATATGCCATTAGGAAAAATTCTCCCTTCAAAAAATTTTGCCCTGTATCATAGCACAACACTTACACAGAAATTTTCTGACTAGTCATTGCCCGTCCGCGCGGCGTGTATAATACTCTCCAAACTATAACCCAGTCGAAAAATGGAGCTGAGAAAAATTTTATGACACCTGACGACAATTTTTTCATGCGGGCAGCTCTCAATGAGGCACATTCTGCTTTGTCAAGAGGTGATGTCCCTGTAGGCGCAATAATAGTGAAGGATAATTCAGTCATATCTTCAGGGAGCGACAAAAAGTATTCTGACCCTACGGAACACGCAGAGATGAGTGCGATTCGTTCGTGTTCGGAGAAATTAGGACACTGGAACCTGTCGGGGTGCACTCTCTACGTTACCCTTGAGCCTTGTCCCATGTGTGCGGGAGCTTGTGTGAATGCCCGGGTCTCTCGGGTGGTCTATGGGGCCAAGAACTACAAGAGCGGTGCAGGCGGGACCCTCTATAACATTCTGAGGGACTCGAGGCTGAATCACATGTGTGAAGTTGAGGCGGGCATACTGGAGGCGGAATGCTTGAGGATTCTTCAGGACTACTTTCTGGACAGGAGGAACAAACAATCATGCTCCCGACGTGCTTGATGTCCGACCTGAAGATCTACCAGCCAGGAGACTACACCCGCCGTCTAGCCAACGAGTTAGCGTGTTCACCCCTGACCGCCGGAGTCCTCGAGATGCTCAAGGGAGACTCGGACATTGCCTCACTCCGCGAATGGATACACCCCGACTTCGTGAAGCAAATGAACTCCCTGAATCTCGGTGAGGCCAGCAAGAACGCCAAAGCCCTCTGGAACTCCAAAAGCTCATTCGGGAACGTCTTAGTGTATGGGGATTACGACACCGACGGCATAAGCTCCACAGTCTTAGCAATGGAGATCTTCCGCAACAAGGCCGCACAATTCCGCTACTTCATACCAAGAAGAGACGTTCACGGCTACGGTCTCAACGCTGGAATCCTCGACAAGATTGCGTCTCTCGGGTGCAACACGCTAATTGTCGTGGACTGCGGGACCAACGACTCCGAAATGCTCCAGAAGCTCGCTGACAAAGGCATAGATATTTTCGTGTTCGACCATCATTCGCTCTCAGCACCCATAACTATTCCGACAATCGTCAACCCCTGCATAAACATGGAGGCCGGAGACTCTCAGAAGATTTGTGCTACAGCGGTCCTGTGGTGCTGGGCGTGGAAGGAAAATATTGTGTCGCGGGACTTCCTGAAGTATGAAGTTGACCTCGCAGCCATCGCAACTATTGCCGACTGCATGCCACTCCACAATCTTAACCGTTCACTTGTCCGCTACGGAATGAACTTAATGCGCACCAACCCAAGACGAGGACTCAGGGCGTTATTCGACTCACTTGGCATCAACAAGGAGCAGCTTACTGAGGAACACCTATCTATGCGGGTTATTCCCTGCCTCAACGCACCCGGACGAATCGCTACGGCGGATACTGGGGTCCGTGCACTTCTCGGGACAGGCAGCAACGAGTCGGTGTTTGCTTGTGTCGGTGAGCTCATGAGGATTAACCGCAAACGCCAGACCCTCACAGAGAATATTGCTCACGAGATCGACAACGGAATATTATCGGGAGCCTTCAAGCGCAAAGTTCTCTACCACGAGGATTGGCCAATAGGTGTCCTTAGCGGGGTCGCGAGCAGAATTTGTGCTCAGTACAACAGACCAATAGTCTTGGCCGCACCTGTGGGAAGCAAGGTTATTCGCGGGACGTTACGTGTGCCTGAGGGCGGGGACGCTGTGGGGATTCTTCGTGAGATTGCCCCAAAACTCGACGCTTGGGGAGGACACAAATACGCCGCGGGGTTCTCCGTGCTCGTTGAGAACTGGCGGGAAGTCTGCAACGCCCTAGAACGAATGCTCACCGACATTGAGATTAAGCCGGAAGCAGCTACACCCGTGATAAATATCTCGCCGTCGGATATTTCTATCTCTGACTGGAAGGCCGTATCAGCTTTGGGGCCTTTTGGGAACAACAACCCCTCACCAAAATTCTTCATCGACACTCGCATACTCTCTCCCGAAATTAACCCAATGGGCAAGGACGGCAAGCACAGCTATATTCTCGTGAACAACAAGAGGCTATTAGCGTTCAACACCCCCGCCCGCGATGTCGCAGAAATGATCACCAGAAGGGGCGTAAAGGGCTGGATCTACCACCCAAGATTAGATTACTGGAGGAATGAGGAACAGTTACAATTCATCCTTGACTGTGCCGTAACAGAAGGAGGCGATTAATTTGCCGGAAGATATGAGTACTTTTGCACTCGAGTCGGGTCAGGAATCGTTCTCATCAATTATGAGCAGTGTACCATCAATAGATGAGTCCTCGAACTTTCTGCATGATATGTACTCAATGCGTGATGGTTTCTTCGCGCGTATCCCTGAGCAGTCAAAGAAGGAGTCTGTGCGCGCATTGTGGCAAGACCTTTGGGCTAATGCGATGCTCTCACTGACTCCCGAACAAATGCAGCAGTTAGGGGAGGCTTTCGTGTTTGCGGCTGAGGCCCACAAGGACCAAGTGAGGAAGTCTGGGGACCCGTATATCATTCACACACTGAGTGCGGCTTTGATTCTTGCGGCAATGCGTCTGGACTTGGCCACACTTCAGGCTGCTCTGCTACACGACGTTCTTGAAGATACACAGGTAACCCCCGAAGAGATGCGCGAGAAGTTCGGCGACAACGTGGAGACCCTAGTAGACGGAGTAACCAAATTAGCCCGCAAAGACGTTAAGGCCTTCATGTCCCGGGACGACATAACCGGCGAGAACCTGCGGAAAATGTTCATCGTGATGGCCAGAGATATACGGGTTGTGCTGATAAAGTTAGCTGACCGTCTCCACAACATGAGGACGCTTGACTTCATGCGCCCCGACAAGCAGGAACGTATAGCCCGTGAAACTATGGAGATATACGCTCCTCTTGCACACCGTCTCGGAATCTATCACCTTAAGCGGGAACTTGAGGACCTGTCATTCATGTACCTCAAGCCGGATATTTATGCGGAGATAGTCCAGCGTGTGAAGAAGCGCATGCCCAAGATGGAGGAAGTAATCAGCAAGGCCAGAGCTATTCTTGAGGAACGCCTGCAGAAGGAGAACATTCCGTGCAGGATTAAGGGGAGGGCCAAGCACTACTACGGAATCTATGAGAAGATGCAGCGGAAAAAGTTATCGTTTGAGGAGTTATACGACATACTTGCTGTGAGAATCTTAGTGTCCGACGTTACTACCTGCTATTCTGTCTTGGGGATAGTCCACGCGCTTTGGGTGCCCATACCCGGCCAGTTCGACGACTACATAGCCACGCCCAAGAGCAACATGTACCAGTCCCTTCACACAACGGTGATGGCGTTCGGAGTGCCAGTTGAGGTACAGATTCGGACGTACGAGATGAATCACTACGCGGAGTACGGAATAGCTGCGCACTGGGTCTACAAGTCCGGGGGCACAAAGCGGACGATTAAAGGTCTCGACGCAAAGTTAATGTGGGTTCGTCAGGCATTGGAGGCGGGGCAGGACGGGGACTCCCATGAGTTCATGGACGTTCTGAAGAATGATATTCTCCTGACCAGCGAACTTTACGTGTTCACCCCCGACGGTAAGCCCATGATACTCCCGAACGGCTCAACGACTATAGATTTCGCCTACGCAGTCCACACTGAGGTCGGCAATCACTGTGCGGGAGCGATGATTAACGGCCGTATTGTCCCGCTCAACACGCAATTACACAGCGGGGACATGGTGAAGATTCTGACGAGCCCGAACAGTTCACCGTCAAAGGACTGGCTGAAGATAGTGAGTTCGGCCAAGACCCGTGCGAAGATTCGGAGTTACTTCAAGCAGGCGGAGAAGGCCGACCGGGACGAGAAGATAGAGCGGGGCTGGAAGTTAATCGAGCGTGAACTCAGGCGCAGGGGGCTTAACGACGTAAAGCGTGAGGACTTCACCAACATCGACGACCAATTGTTGGCTGTGGGTTCCGGGAGCATCGGCCCGGGAGAGGCAGCACAGAAGCTCTCTCTTGCTTACCTCCAGCATCACGGAGGCGGGAAGGCTGAACCCGCAGTTCCCGTTGAAGTTGAGGCGGAACCGACGGTGAGACGCAGGGACGGCAAGAGTGATATTCTCGTGGAGGGCGAGGGAGGAGTCAGCGTTACTCTTGCTGGGTGCTGTACACCTGTGCCGGGCGACGCTATCGTGGGCTACTCGTCGGAACGTAGGGGCATAACCATTCACCGTGCGGACTGTACGAGCATCAAGGGAGGCAAGAACGACAGGAAGATTCACGTGTCTTGGGCCACTTACGACGACGACGACGGCAACCCCAACAGGCGTGGGCGGCTCTACACTGCCCGTCTGAAGGCGGAGGGGGTTGACCGTGAGGAACTGTTGACGGACGCGACTCGGGCATTGGGTCTTGAGGGAGCTGGGATTCTCGGAATCAAGGCCTCGATGGTCGGGAATAGCCTAATGCGCATGAAGATTGAGCTGCGTGTGAGGAATCTTGAGCACCTCTATTCTGCTATGGGTCGGCTTAACGAGGTTCGTGGAATCATTGAGGTAACGAGGGGGTAAAATCATGAGGTTAGTGATTCAGAGGGTGAAGAGGGCATCAGTAACGATAGAGGGGCGGGACAAGCGCGGGATTGGGCAGGGTATGTGCGTGCTTATCGGGGTAACTCACTCGGACACGGAGGCTTCTGCTGACTGGCTCGCGGAAAAGATGGCGGGCTTGCGGATCTTTGAGGACGAGGCCGGGAAAATCAACCTGTCTCTTCAGGACATCAACGGAGAAGTGTTATTGGTGTCTCAGTTCTCGCTTTATGCCTCATGCGCAAAAGGCAGAAGGCCGGGGTTCACTGACGCAGCAAAACCTGAACACGCCGAGAGACTGTACAATTATTTTGTGGAGAGGGTAAAGGGTCTCGGGCTCAAGAAAGTTGCTTGCGGTGAGTTCGGTGCAGATATGGAGGTCGAAATTATCAATGACGGCCCATTAACTTTTATAGTGGATGATGCTCCTTCTGCAGCAGGCGGGAGATAAATAGTATAATTTTTGTCAGGTGGAGATCATGACAGAAGATGAGAGATTAGCGAAGAATATGCGTATTCGGGAACATGGCAAATTAACCCGTCAGAAGCGAAAGAGTCAAATTTGCCGTGTTTACCGCGTAAAAATCGACATCTCTCATCTCACCAAGCAGCAAATTCTTCACTTGAAGATGCTATTTGTCGAAGCTAAATGGCTCTACAATAATGTATTAACCTTCCTGACTGACCATGACATAACTGAATACGACAGCAAGACGCTTACAGTACAAGGACTGGATAAAGACGGCCAGCCGGTAACACATGAACTGCGATACATATCATCACAGATGAGGCAGTCTGTGATTCAGGGCTTGAAGGATAATATGAACTCTCTAGTTTCGCTTAGAGAGCATAACCGCAAAACGGGCAGGCTGCGCTATAAATCTGACTATGGCTCAATCGACCTTCAGCAATATCGAATAACGTACAGGTTCTATGATGAAGAGCACGTAGGCATACAGGGTTTCAGCAAGCCCCTCAAGATTAAGGGAGCCAATCAGTTCTGGAATACTCCTAACCTCGAGTTTGCCAATGCTAAGCTGCTGAATCTCCCGAAAGGTTATTATCTTGCAATAACTACATATCAGAATAAAGGATGTGAACTGAAAAACTACAAGCCCGAAATCGGAATAGATATGGGAATAACGACGACGATAACGACATCTGACGGCCAGAAGATAAAAGTATTGGTTGAAGAAAGTGAACGCCTCAAGAAGTGCCAGCGGTTAATAGCCAGACGTAAGAAGGGTTCAAACAACCGATACAAAGCAGTAAAGTTATTGCGCCGGGCCTATCAGAAATTGACCAGCAGGAAGCGTGATGCCGCCAACAAGATAGTTCATGACTTGCTCGAACACGAAAGAGTGTACATGCAGGATGAGAACATAAAGGGCTGGCATAAGAGCCTGTTCGGGCGGACAGTTCAGCACTCAGTGTTAGGACTGGTGAAGGCTAAGTTAATGAAGTCTGAGCGAGTAATTGTTTTGCCAGCGAGCGCACCCACGACTAAATACTGTCCAGTGTGCGGAAAGCTGAAGAGGGACATCACGTTAGCTGACCGTGTGTATGAGTGTTCGTGCGGATACAGGGAAGACCGAGACGTACACGCGGCACGGAATATGCTTTTGCTGTCAAGAAACAATACCTGTGGGACGCAGGGAATTAACGCCTATGGAGAGGACATAAGACGACTTCAGCCGGAAGGATTGAGCCGCAGCCTCGTTGAATTAGGAAGCCCTACTTCTGAAGTTAGGGTAGTTCACAGTAGACTCTCCAAAGCAACAGACACAGAAAGGATAAATTTTTCATGAACTACAAGAGATTTCCATTGGGAGCATTATGGACTAACGGCTACCTGTTCTGGGATGATGAGTCCCGTGAAGCATTCTTCGTTGACCCGGGCGGAGACACTACGGACGTTCGCGACTTCCTCACAGCTCACGGCCTCAAGCTCACTATGATTCTCCTGACTCACGGACACATTGACCATATTGCCGGCATTCACGAACTGGTGCCATTCGTCGGCGACAACATATACATTAGCTCGAAGGATGCATACTCTTTGAGGAGGCCCCCAAAACAGCTTCAGGCACTCTTGGGTGTACACTGCGAGGGCTTGGCCAAGTTCAAGGAGGTAGAGGACGGAAGAGTGATAGACTTCCCCGGCTACACAATTCAGGTCATCGACACCCCCGGACACACCGAAGGCAGCGTTTGCTTCCTCGTTACTGACAGGGAGAATCATCACGTCCTGCTCTCAGGGGACACGTTATTTGCGCAGAGCGTAGGACGCACTGACCTCGAGGGAGGAGACGAACTCAAGCTGGAGGCCTCACTACGAAAACTAGACACCCTTCACGACAGCCTTCACGTCTTGCCCGGACACGGACCAGACACCAGCATAGCCAGTGAGCGCGAAATGAATCCATATTGGCCAAGATAGAGGTAACACAATGTTCAAGTACTTATCAGGAATGTTAGGAATGGACGTAGGCATAGATTTAGGCTCGTCGAACGTCGTCGTCTACGTCAAGGATAAAGGTATAGTGTTCAGTGAACCTTCAGCGGTCGCCGTGAAGAAGCTGCCCAGAGGCGAGGGCTTCGAGGTTATCGCTGTTGGTCATGACGCTAAAGCAATGTCGGGAAAAGTCCCAGCAGGCATAGAAGCTATCTGGCCTCTTGAGGGCGGGGTCATCGCGAATTTCGACATGACTCAGGAACTCATACGTTACTGCATTAAGCGCGTGAGCTCAAGCAATACCTTCATGGTTCACCCGCGAGTAGTCATCTCGATTCCCGCAGAGGTTACGGAAGTCGAACGCAAGGCCGTAATTGACGCAACTCTAGGAGCCGGAGCCAGTGAGGCCTATGTTGTGGAGGAGCCAATCAGCGCGGCACTTGGTGTGGGACTTCCCGTCGACAAACCGAATGGCTGCATGATTATCGACATCGGAGGAGGCACCAGTGAGGTAAGCGTGATTTCTCTCGGCGGAATCGTCGTAACGAGTTCCCTGCGGACCGCCGGACGAATGATGGATAACGCAATCATAGCAATGATCCGGGCACGTTACGCCCTCCTTATCGGTGAGACCACAGCCGAAGAGGTCAAGAACACAATCGGTTCCGCCCTCCCTCTCACAACAGAACTCAGCATGAACGTCAAGGGCCGCGACCTGTCTGACGGACTCCCAAAGAGCGACACAGTGTCATCGATTGAGGTGCGTGAAGCAATGGAGCCTATCTTCACTGGAATTGAGGACATGGTGAAAGTTGCTCTGGAGAAAATGCCTCCCGAACTCGCCAAAGACGTTGTCGACAGGGGAATAATTCTCACTGGAGGCGTTGCGTTGATGAGGGGATTTGCCGAAAGACTATCGCGCGCCATAAACACTCCCGTAATCGTTGCGGAACAGCCCCTAAATTCCGTAGCACTCGGCGTGGGAAAAATCATGGACAATCTCGGAACTATGCGCCGTGCCCTGAAGTCTATCGAGCGCGGTTCTCGCTAAGCCACGTTAATATATGGACAACACTCGCAGCACCGCACGAGAAATGGTGCATGGACTCACGGCCTTAATCCTTGCACTGTTCCTTCTGGGAGTAAGTTCGGGGCTCGGCATCGTCAAGAATATCGTTGACCTTTGGGGAAGCCTCCTGTTTATCCCCGAGTACCCTGCTGTAGTCCTGCGCGGAATATACATTAATTGGCGTTCACGTTCACAAAATGTCGAGTGGCTGAACTCTGAAGTTACCCGCCTGAGGAATGAGAATGCTGCTCTCCGGCTTGAACTAGCGAAGTTAGGGGGCGAGAAGGTATTTGCTTCTGCGGACAAGGAGGCCAGAACTGCCAGAGTAACTTTGCGTGCTCCTATGTCGTGGTGGAGTGAGATTCGCATTGACAGAGGGGAACACGACAATATTACTCAGGGCTTGCCGGTGTTCAGCCGTGGGTATCTTGTGGGACGGGTTAGCTCAGTGTCTGCAATGTCGTCGTGGGCGGAACTGATTACTTCGCCGTCATTCATGATTCCCGCAGTCATTGAGGAGACACGGGAGCTCGGGGTAGTTGCCGGAGACGGAACGGGTGCGGTAGTCTTGAGGTATGTTCCAGCGGGGCGGGGAGTTCGTGTGGGAATGAAGGTGAGTACAGCAATGATTGGTGAACAGCTCCCTCCCGGGCTGCCAATAGGGACGATTGCCGGAGAGTTCGGGACTGGGGCGGACGGTTACGCGACGTACAGGGTGGAGCCGGGCGCGGACATGTCGGGGTTCTACACGGTGAGTTATTGAGATGCTGTTGTTACTCTTGTGGCTTGGCCAAGACTTGTTGACGGTCTTAACCGGAGGGGGCATGCAGATTCCGGGATTGTTCATGCTTGGTCTGACGTATAGATTGCTTGTGGATGAGGGCAGCGAGGACTCATTGTGGGCGATATGGGCAGCGTTTGCCGGAGGGATTTTGTGGGACTTGAGGTGGGTTGGGATACCGGGGTTCTTCACGCTGGGTTACGTTGTGGTAGTGCTGATAGTGATTCAGGTGTGGAGAGTTATTCCGCCTCAGGGGAGGGAGTCGGGTACGAGCCTGATAGTGTTTGTGTTGATGGAGGTATCACAGATAGTTCCGCCGTTGGTGCCTGTGCTAGTTTTGGGAGGGTCTATAGGGTGGAGTTATTTTCTCATGCAGCAGGTGTATTCACTGCCGGCAATATTATTCTGCATGTATGTATATCTCCGAAAAGTTAGGAGCAATAATCCATGATGGAAATTTTGTACAGCATGACGGCATCACTACTCTTCCTAGTCGTCGGCTCCTGCAAGATTTACGACCGCAGGGAGGTTGCCCAATGGAAATCTTAGACACCATGACGACATCACTATTCTTCCTAGTCAGCGGCTTCTGCAAGATTTATGACCGCAAGGAGGTTGACCAATGGAAATTCTAGACAGCAGGCTAAAACTATTCTTGTACACCATGACCGCATCACTACTCTTCCTCGTCAGCGGCCTCTACTTCTGCCAAATCTACCAGAGCGACAAATATATCCGCCTCGCCCACAACAACAGACTCCGAATGATCCGCTTCCCCGCACCAAGAGGCGAAATCTTCGACCGCAACGGAGTCCCCCTCGCCGTCAACGACACTTCCTTCTGCATAATGGGTTACCCCCTCGACCTCAACACCCCAGCAAAACTCGAACGCCTCAGCAAAATTCTCTTGCGGCACGGAATCCCTATGAGCATTGAGGACCTCGAGAAGACCATTAAGCAGCAACGTTCAGCAGCTTACCGCGTCATGAAAATAGTCCCCAACCTCACAATGACACAAATGGCCGAACTCGTCGCGGATTACGACTTCCCTCGCGAACTCTTCCCGCTAAGTGTCTGGAGAAGAACTTACCCCGCAGGTACCACAGCCGCAAACGTTCTCGGTTACGTCGGCGAAATCTCCGAGCAGGAACTAGAGACCCGCACAGAAGAAGGTTACGCAGGCGGAGACCTCATCGGCAAAACTGGAATCGAACGCTCTTACGAATCCATCCTTCGCGGTTCACCAGGGCAGGAAGCTCTAGAAGTTGACGCACGAGGCCGGAAAGTTAGGACCCTCGATGCTCACCAAGCCGTCAAGGGCGAGGACCTCCACCTAACTCTTGACATGGGAGCGCAGAAATTGGCCGTCGAACTCCTCAAGGACTGGAAGGGCGCATTGCTCGCTATGGACGTTCACACGGGAGCCGTTATCGCTCTGGCCTCAAGCCCCGTCTACGACAACAACCCCATAGCTTGGGGGGTCTCTGCCCGTGAATGGCGCGCAATAGTCTTTGACCCAGACAGGCCCATGCTTGACCGCGCAATTGCAGGTGTCTACCCTCCAGCGAGCACGTTCAAGGCCTTCATGTCGATAGCCTCACTCGAGGAGGGCACAATCAACGAACGCACCATGTATTCTTGTCGCGGGGGACTCAGGCTCGGGTCTCACCTGTTCAAGTGCTGGAAACACTCAGGGCACGGGGGCCTTAACGTTACTGGGGCGTTGCAGCATTCCTGCGACGTATTCTTCTACCAAGTCGGCCTCAAGACGGGAATCGACCGCCTGATCAAGTGGGGCAGAAAGTTTCACTTGGGCGAACCCACAGGCATAGATTTACCCGGGGAGAGCGGGGGCAACATCGCTGGTGCTGAGTGGAAGATGAGACGCTTCAAGACACAATGGCTCAACGGAGACACTGTGAACTACTCGATAGGTCAGGGATATATGCTCATGACACCAATACAGATAGCCAGAGTCTACGCTGCCATTGCGAACGGCGGAAAGATGGTTACACCTCACCTGTCCTCCAAAGGCTACAAGCACCCCGAAGAAATCGGCCTCAACCCCGCAAAACTGGCGATTGTTCAGAGGGGACTCGATTACGTCGTCAGCAGGGGGACGGGTTCACGTGCGGGACGGTTCGGTGTGGCAGTTGCTGGCAAGACAGGGACAGCTCAGAACTCTCACGGCGACGATCACGCGCTGTTTGCCGGTTACGCTCCTGCCGACAATCCCAGATACGTGGCTGTTGCAGTCGTTGAGGGGGGCAAACACGGAAGCTCCGTAGCCGCTCCTATGGTCGGTGAACTCCTCGCTTATATCCTCTCTCATTGAGAAATTAGCACTTGCAAAATTTCCAGCTAGACATAACAATTACACATACACATAAATTTTTGCGAATTTGGACGTGAAGATGAATATACCAAGTCTGAATATATTGCGTAGAATCCGTAAGACCGATGCCCAAATCAAGATGGAACATACCCATTACGGCATAAAGTTTTACCTGCCCGAGAGCATCTCTGAGGATGAGTTACTCAAGATGTTAGTGCGCATTCCCCCGAGTGCCTACAAGCTGCCGGAGGACAAGGGAGCTGCCTTCGACTTTGGGGAACGTGCGTGTTCACGGAGGCTCATTCTCCACATGATTAACAGCATAGTTTGGGAGAAGGGCATAAAGATTTTGTCGTGGATTTCCTCCAGCAAGGACAGCGTGAAGCTCTTCCGTGAGGCAGGCCTCGAGACTGCAGAACCTCCCGCAGAAATCTCCACTCCCCAGCCGCCCGAGCCTGAGCCGGAAAAACTCCCCGAACTCATTCACACAGCAAGCCTCAAAGTCGTATATAATTCGATGAGGTCAGGACAGAGCATAAAGTCTGACGGGGACGTTCTGGTGTGGGGGCACCTCAACCCCGGAGCCGAGATTGTCGCCGGAGGAAGCATAATCGTTGCGGGAAAACTCTTGGGCGTAGTTCATGCCGGAGGGTTCGGGCGCGAAGACGTGTTTGTGTGGGCGGGAAGTTTCGAGACCCCGCAGGTCAGGATTGCTAACAAATTATGCTATGCTGACCCGAAATCTACAACCTGTTGGCGCAAAGGAGTCTTAATCACTCTGGAGGACGGCACGCCGGTAATCCGTGAGAATAAATTTCTGCTGACAGACAAGACAGAGAAAAAATGAACAGGAGGGTTTTTATCGTAAATGGCAGCACGCGTAATAGTAACTACCTCAGGAAAGGGCGGAGTAGGCAAGACCACTTCAACCGCTAACATTGCCGCAGCACTGGCCAAGTTCGGGAAAAAGGTAGTAGCAGTTGATGCAGATGTTGGGCTCCGTAATCTCGACGTGATTATGGGCCTCGAAAACAGGGTGGTCTATAACTTCATTGACGTTATAGAGAAGACCTGCAAGCTCCCGGCCGCCCTCGTGAAGGACAAGAGAGTCCCGGGGCTCTATCTTCTTCCCGCCGCTCAGACCCGGACAAAGGATGCCGTCAACCCCGAACAGATGGTAGCGTTGTGTGAGGAACTGAAGCCGGAGTTCGACTTTGTTCTTCTGGACTGCCCCGCAGGAATCGAGGGAGGGTTCAAGAATGCCGCCGCTGGAGCTGATGAGGCACTCGTGGTAACTACTCCCGAAATTCCAGCAGTGAGGGACGCAGACAGAATAATAGGCATGCTCGAGTCTATGGGCAAATCCCCAATACGCCTAATCATCAACCGCTTACGGCCAAACATGGTGCAGGATGGGGACATGCTCGCAAAAGATGACATTCTTGACGTTCTGTCGATTGACCTTATCGGAGTCGTTCCAGAGGACGAGAACGTCATACGCTCCACGAACAACGGCGAACCCATGACCTTGACGCTTGACTCACCTGCAGCACATGCCTACCTGAACATTGCCGAGAGACTTTTGGGGCGTGATGTTCCGTTGATGGACCTCGAGAGCTATGCTGCCCGCGGGTTCATCAGCAAGATAAAGCAGTTCTTCACAGGCGGAAAGCACAGGAGGTAATTGTGAGCGTTATGGATTTCTTGAGAAAGATTTTCGGAGGAGGGAATGAGGGTTCAGGCCAGAAGGCTAAGGACCGCTTGAGGATAGTGCTTATTCACGACAGGACAGACATATCACCGCAGCTTCTGGACAATCTTCGGGACGAGATAGTGGACGTTCTGACAAGGTATATGGAGATCGACATCAAGAAGATTGATATAGACCTCGACCGCGATGAAAACGCCGTAGCCTTAGTAGCGAATATCCCAGTAATCAGGATAAAGCGCGGGAAGTCAGAAATCGAATAGAGCATGAAATTTTTCTGGGCCTCCCTCAAGGAAGGTTTGGCTCTCACGGACAGAATAATGTTCGTGTGTGCTATAACGCTTTCCTTGTGGGGGGTATTTTGCGTGTACAGTGCTGGTGCGGGTGCAGCCGGACGGGGGTTTGACTTGGCCGTGAAGCAGGCGGCGTGGCTTCTGGTTAGTATTCTCTCAATGCTGGTGATTATGGCAGTGGGTCATCACAAATTGCTTGAGGGAGCTTATCCGTTGTTCGGGCTCATGCTGTTATTGTTATTGCTCACTGCCTTACTTGCCCCCAAAGTCAAAGGTGCTCAAAGCTGGTTGGGGTTCGGTGGCATAAGATTTCAGCCGTCGGAGTTCGCGAAGATTGGTATTATCCTGATGATGTCGAAATTCTTGAGCCGTTATCCTCCGCTGGACTTCAAGACCTTCATGGCCGGGCTCGGAGTAATAGCACTGCCAGTTGTGTTGGTGTTGCTTCAGCCTGACGCAGGGAGCGCGTTAGTGTATCTGGTTATCTCATTCGGAATGCTCTTGGCCGCCGGGACTCCCCTAAAGTATCTCGGGGGGTTAATCGGTCTTGGGCTGTCTGCTGTGCCTGTGTTGTTCCTGTTTGTGCTGAAGGACTACCAGAAGAATCGCATTCTCGTATTTCTTGACCCAATGAGGGACCCATTAGGGGCGGGCTACAACGTGATACAGTCGCGAATAGCTGTAGGTTCCGGGGGCTTCTCCGGGAAGGGGTTCATGATGGGGACACAGAGCAAGCTGAAATTTTTACCAGAGCCACACACGGACTTCATATTTAGCGTGTTCTCTGAGGAGTTCGGCTTTGTGGGTAACATAGTGCTAGTGTTCCTGTTTACGCTGCTGTTCTTCAGGATAATTCTTGCTGGCATGAGGACGAAGGACAGGCGGTGCAAGATTCTCGTTGCCGGGGTAGCGTCATGGTTCTGGTTCCAGACGTTCGAGAGCATCGGAATGAGCATAGGTTTCACGCCGGTTACAGGACTGCCTCTGCCGTTCCTGAGCTATGGCGGAAGTTCATTGCTTGCGACGTTCATAGCACTCGGACTGGTCGCTAGCGTCTACATTGAGGGGGTGAACACGAGGCATGGATTTTGAGGAATTTTCGAGCCCTGAGTGGGGTTTGTTGTCGCAGGTGTCGAGGCCCTCACGTTATGCCGGCAGTGAGTGGAGGCCGTACCCTAAAATCTCTTGGGACGGCTCGGACTTGAAGGTGTGTCTGGCATTCCCTGACGTTTACGAAATCGGGATGAGCTATTACGGTTTCCAGATAATCGAGGCGTTCATTCACGAGAAGTTCAAGGGGTGCCTAGTGGACAGGGCGTATTGTGTTTGGCCGGACATGGAGGGGCTTATTCGTGAACGCAATATGACTCTCTTCTCGACCGAGTACAAGAGGCCGGTGAAGGATTTCGATGTTATCGCATTCACGTTGCCTCACGAGGCCAGCTACACGAACATTCTCACGATGATAGATTTGGCCGGTCTCAGGCTCAGGAGTTCGGAACGTTCGGAGCATGACCCAGTGATTATCGCTGGGGGTTACGGTGCCTATGTCCCCGAAGTCATGAGCAGCTTTATTGATGTGTTCTGCGTGGGTGAGGCTGAAGCGTTATTGCCGGAAATTCTGCCGGTGCTCTCCGGGACTCAGGGGCGGCCAAGAACTGAACGCCTCAAGGAGTGCTCAAGTATTCCGGGAATGTATGTGCCTCTCTATCACACTGAGGGCGGAGTCGTTGAGCGTCAAATCACTCGGGAACCCTTCACGTTGTCGTCAATGATTGTCCCGAGCGTCGGAATTGTGCATGACCGAGCGGCTGTG
>JAFPZI010000152.1 GCA_017417365.1 Synergistaceae bacterium | reverse complement strand
TCCCAAAAAATTAATGCCTTCTCCTCTTCTCCTCGTCGGGGAACAATCCGTACTTCGACAACCCAGCTATCCCCTGCTCAAGCCTCGACACTGCTAACGGCATCAACTCCACAATCACGTGGTTATCCTTCAGCCTTATCGCCCCAACTTCACTGCGCTCAACCTTCAACGCTCGGCACATTGCGTTCAACACATGCCCAACATCAGGAACACTGCTGCTCCTGAACCTCTTGAACGCACCTTTTGGCTTAGGCTCCCTGTTGGTCTTGGCCGGAATGCGTGAGGGCTTGCGTGTACGTTTTGCCTGTTCCCGCTGAAGTTCACGGTCAAGGCTATACCCTTTATTCCTCGCGCTCAACACCCCGAGCAACTTCGCAATAATCACCTTAGGCTCCGCACGAGTGATCAAGTCATCCGCCCACTTCAGGCACTCACCGTAAAATTCATCGATAGGTGCCGCGAAAATCTCCTGTTCCGCAGAATCCCGCCAAGCACTACGAATCTTCTCAATGCCCGGAATGTCCTGCCACTCCGTCTTAATGTCCGTCCCACGCAGCATCTCACGGAAACGCCCCGCCTCTGGAGGTGAGAGCAGCACAATATTCACTCCCTCATGCCCGGCCCGCCCGGTACGTCCGCTCCTGTGAATGAACGTCTCGCGGTCATCGGGAAGCCCAAGCTGTATCACGTGGCTGACCCCCTCAATGTCCAGACCCCTAGCCGCAACGTTCGTAGCAACAAGGCACGGCACTGACCCCGACTTGAACGACGCAAGAGCCGCATTCCGTTCCTCCTGAGTCATATCCCCCTGCAGAGCCGAAGCACTGAACCCGTGATCCTGCAATCTCTGCGCTATCTCTATCGACTCCATCTTAGTATGGCAGAACACCAAGCTCCTCGACGGGTGCTCCCACAACAGAATATCAACGAGGCCCTCAAATCTCCTCTTCGACGGAATCAGGTAGACGCGGTGAAGAATGTCTTCATGCTGTGAGTCTTCCTCATCGACTGAAAGCGTGAGAGGGTCAGTGAGATATTTCCCTGCGAGTTCACGGACTTCGGGGGGCATTGTTGCGGAGAACAGCCACCTTCTGCCCTCTGGAAGTGCCCCGAGAATCTCTTCAAGCTCCTCACGGAATCCCATATCAAGCATCAAGTCCCCCTCATCGAGGACGACCGCGCGTATTCCGTCAGTCCTGAGGGTCCCGCGCTGTATGTGGTCGCGGACACGCCCGGGAGTTCCGGCAATCACTGCTGCACCATGTCGTAGGGCCTTCAGCTGGGGAACTATGTCCATGCCTCCGACGAGGGACGCGCAAGAGACCTTGAGGAAGTGCCCGAGAAATTCGGCTTCGTTTGCGGTCTGCTGTGCGAGTTCGCGCGTGGGGGCGAGTATCAGAATGTAGGGTGTGCGTTCACCGATGGCGAGTTCCTGCATTAGTGGCAGAAGGAAGGCTAAAGTTTTTCCTGAACCGGTCTTGGCCCGGACTATCAGGTCATGATTGTAGTCTGTGGATAGGACTCTGTCCTGAACCTCCATAGGGGAGTCGAAGCCGTGTTTAGCGAGGGCAGAGAGAAGCTCTTTCCTGAGGCCGTAATTGTTGAAATCATTCATGCAAAAAATTTGAGTCTCCTGACAAAATAAAATCAGGAAGCCGTGTAGTCAACTTCCTGAATATATTATTACACATTCTGGCCTTGTGTGAAGTCTTATGCAGGCAAAACACCCCTCACAGAATTTGCTGCCTCGAGTGATTCGTGTGTGAGTTTGCCGTCCTCAGTGAGTATAGGTGTGTCCAGAATGGTCTTGACTGCCTTAGCCAGAGATGCGGCGGCGGCTGTGGACTTCTTGGCCTCCTGAGAGAAATTCCTGTAGTCCGTGCCGTAAGTGCCGATTGCCGAAATAAGTGCTGTATTGGCCGTGTTGAGGTGAACTTCTAGACGCATTAACAGCCTCTCAAACATGTAGGACCTTCTGCGGATTCCGTTGCACAGACTCGCGGCCGTATTCATCTCTTCGCTGAACTGGCGGGCTTTGGCTCTGTTGGACTTGGCGTTGTCGAGGTTCTCGCTGGCACTTGCTCCCATGAACAGCCCCAAGACAGCAAGAGCAGGAGCAGCTACCAGCCCCCCGAGCACGGCCATTCCTCCGGCCATACCAAGACCTCCAGCAGCGAGACTCCCGCCCCCGAGAAACGCAAGAGTCGCGTTCGTCGCAGCAGCACCCGAGAGAGTCGCAATCGCCGTCCCTGTCGAGGCAGCACCAAACGCCATCGCCCCGCTGTACGCACCAAACGCCGTCAATGCTCCGGCAACAGCTCCCGTAACTGTCCCGCCTACTAGTGAGCCAGCAAAATCACTCATATCACGCAGTCCCTTCAAGTCTTGAGCGTCTATCCTGAACTTTGCAAACTCCTCAAGGCCGGGTGTGTC
>JAFPZI010000151.1 GCA_017417365.1 Synergistaceae bacterium | reverse complement strand
CTCTATTATCCCGTTGGTCTCACACGAAATCCCTTCCCGTCCCTAACGCCTAACAGAGGGTACACACTCTATTTCCCGACGGCCTCACACATAATCCCTTCCCGTCCCCATACGACTAACGGAGGGTACATACTCTATTTCCCGACGGCCTCACACATAATCCCTTCCCGCCCCATACGACTAACGGAGGGTACACACGCTATCTTCCCGACGGTCTCACACGTAATCCCTTCCCGTTCCTAACGCCTAACGGAGGGTGCACACTCTACTTCTTCCCGAAGGCCTGACGCAACAACCCCCACTCCTCAAACTTCATCTTCACAGTAACCGCCGAATACACCCCAGCCGCAACCGCAATCACTCCCAAGACCCACACGCACCTGACACCCAAACTCCCCGCAGGGTCATACGGCCACAAGAATCTATACACCATCACCGACGCGTCCAGAACCGCAAGCACCACAAGATAGTCCCAGAAGAATTTTGACGTGATTATCCCCAAAGGCCGCCCTAACTTCTTACGCACATACCTCAACCCAAGCATCCCCGACAACGTAAACGCTATTCCCGGAGCAAGTGCCAGACCGTTATACCCCATCGGGTACACCAGAACAAGCGACAACACCGCCGTAGCCCCCACACTGAACAGCGTTACCCTGAAGGCCTGACGAGGCATCGACAGCGCGTATAGTGCCCTCATCACCACAGTAGAACACGCCATACCAGGCAGCCCCAGCATACTGAACGCTAGAGTCGTCGTCGTAGCGTCCCACGCCCACGCTCCAAACTGCCCGCGAACAAACACTAAGTGCACGAACTCACGCGAAATCTCCATCATTCCCAGCGATGCCGGCAGAACCACGAACAGAGCAAACCTCACCGCCTGCCTCAACGTAGCAACGAACTCGTCATCATCTTTTGCACGAGACAACTGCGGCAGCACCGCCTGAGAGATCGCTATAACGAACAAACCCAACGGAAGCTGTAGTATCCTGTTCGAGTAGTTCAGTACTGATATGCTACCCTCCTGAAGGAATGAACCGAGCATACGGCTTATTATTGGGTTGACCTGATTCAGTGAGAGACCAGCGGCGTATGGCAGGAATAACTTCATGATTTTCCTGATGTCGGGGTCCTGAAGATTCGGCCTCACTGGGTAAAGCACTGCCCTCATCCTGAAACCGTATAGCCATTGCGTCAGGAAATGCGCCACTCCCCCGCAGAGCACCGACAAAGCTAAGCCATACACACCGAACTTGGCCGCGAAGAACGGTGCAGTAATTATGAATACTAGATTGCTCAAAGCCGGAGACAGTGCAGGAACGAAGAACGAACCTAGACTGTTCAGCGCACCCATAGTGAGTGCAGAAAGCGATATTACTATCAGGAACGGGAACATCCACCGAGTCAGGCTCACTGCTAGGACGCTCTCACTCTCAGCGAAACCTGGAGCCATGAACTTCACCAGCGCAGGAGCAAACGCCACACCCACTCCCACAACGAACAGAGCCGCGCAGGTTAATACGCTCATTGTTCCGCGGGCGAGGGCTAAGGCCTTCTCCCGACTCTTCGCGAGTGCCTGAGAGAACACCGGGACAAATGCCGCAGATAATGCCCCTTCCGCAAGAAGCTGACGCGCCAAGTTCGAGAGGGTGTAGGCAACGTTGAACGCGTCCATTGCCCGTGTGGCTCCGAACAACGCCGCTACCATCACTTCACGGGCTAGGCCAAGAACACGGCTAATCATCGTACCGGCCATCATGAATACCGCATGACGGACCATTGAAGGACTGTTTGAGTTATTCTGCAAGTTTTTATCACCTCATGGGAATTATACAGAAGCCAAAGTGTAAGCGCACACAACTTCAGCACCATCACGTCGGCAAGTCTCGGCAAAACACGATAAGGTCATTCCCGAAGTGCACACATCATCAACTATAGCTATACGTTTGCCGTAAATGTCCTGAGTGAGTCGGAAGTCCTCGTAAGTAATGTCATCTCTTATCTTGCTGGTAGCTCGTCTTGGGACTTCACGAGTCCACAAAGCTGCGTCGATTACCCCGACTCCCCAGAAATCGCCCATCCCCAAAGCAAGCTCCTTAGACTGGTTATAGCCCCTCTCACTGAAGAGGTGAAGAGGTACAGGGATAAGCCAATCAGCTTTACACTTTCCGAACATCTTGGCCATGTGCACACCAATCGGCCGGCAAAGTTCGCGTGCTCCGTCGTACTTGAAGCGGTGAATTACTCTCTTGACCTTGTCGTCGTGGTAATGAGCCGCTGAGTACACCGTGAGACCGTTAATGTCTCTGGTAATTATTTCACCCTCAAAGAGTGTTGGCAGTGCTCTTTCTGGAATGTCTGACGCTATCTCGTCCGGGAAATAATCATCCGGCAATTCGTCTTTGCACTCAGGACAGAGTGAGACTCCAATCTTCCCGCAGACTCGGCAGCTCACGGGGAACAGGAAGTGCAGTAAGATTTCACCAGCCCGAACGATATTCATCCCGTGCTCTGTGGACGAGTTCATCACATCGATTGTTGAGAGCGTCGAAAGAATGACCCTTGACCCAGTGCCATTTGACGGTGTGGAGCTTTGTGAGTTCGTCGAGGCGTTCCCACAGGTCTCGGTTGGGGACGGGGCCGCTGGAGTTCTTCCAGCCGTTACGCTTCCAGTTGAGGAGCCAGCGTTTGTTGAATGCGTTCTGTAAGTATGACGAGTCTGTGTGGAGGTCGACATCGCAGGGGACTTTGAGGGCCTCGAGCGCACGAATTGCTGCGGTGAGTT
>JAFPZI010000150.1 GCA_017417365.1 Synergistaceae bacterium | reverse complement strand
GACCATGAGAATCAATGTCGCTATTATCGGCTGCATTCCTCCTTTGGCCACAAGAAATCCGTTGAACAGCCCCATCAACGTACACACGACCAGCGGCAGGACCAGCACCCAGAAGAAATTACACACGGTGTAGTCCCCGGGGGTAGTGTACTCGAGGACGTCCCAGCGCAAGAGCTTCAACGCAACTGCCCCCGACACCGCCACGAGCGCACCCACGGATAAGTCAGTGCCACCGAGAGCAATAACTAGTGTCATACCCATAGCAATAATTGTGATTTCGCTTGACCTGTTCAGAATGTCTATGATGTTCCCGTAAAGCATCCCTGTTGACGGCTGATAGCTTATGCTGAAGAAGTCAGGCCGAATCACAAGACACACGAGCAGCAGCAGCACTTCAGCCATCACTGCACCAGTAATCTTTGAGTTCATCAAGTTCTTCATGTAGTAATTCTTTCCTCCTCTAGGCCGCGCCCGCAATAATCTCTAGAATCTTCTGCTGTGTACACTCAGAACCGGCGAGTTCAGCAACCTTTTTCCTGTCCCTCATGATTACGACTGTCCCGGAACAGCGAATAATCTCGTCGAGCTCCGAACTTATGAAGATTACCGACGTACCCTCCTCGCACATTTCCAGCATGAGCTTCTGAATTTCAGCTTTGGCCCCGATGTCGATTCCTCGAGTTGGCTCGTCGAGAATCAGAATCGCAGGGTCTGTGGCCATCCAGCGGGCGAGAATGACTTTCTGCTGATTTCCGCCGGAGAGTTCACCAATCTTCTTCTCAGCGTCAGGGGTAGCTATACCGAGTAACTTAATGTACTTTTCGGCGAGTTCGTTCTGTTCTGCTGCTGATAAGGGCTTCATGAACCCCCGCCTTGCCTGCAGTGCAAGAATGATGTTCTCGCGTATTGATAGGTCGCTGATTATCCCGTCTAGCTTCCGGTCCTCAGGGCAGAAGGCCATTCGGTTATTCAGGGCGTCGCTTGGGGTGTTAATCTTCACGTCATGCCCCGCGAGCTTCACCGTACCCTTTGAGGCAGGCACAGCACCAAACAACATTTCTGCCGTCTCAGTGCGTCCGCTCCCCAAAAGCCCAGCAAACCCAACAAGTTCACCCTTCTTCATGGTCAGCGAGAAGTCCTCAACCTTACCGGCTACCCCCAAGTGTGAGGCCTCGAGGGCGGTATCTGCGTCGGGTTTGGCCTCCGCCCGGTCAAGCTCAAACATGCTCCCCATGTCCTTGCCGATCATCATGGTAACGAGTTCAACGCGGTCGAGCTGGTCAATAGTGTATGTGCCGACAAGATGGCCGTTGCGCAGAATCGTCATTCTGTCGGAAATCTCGTAGACTTGGTCCAAGAAGTGAGTGATGAAGATTATTCCCATGCCCTTAGCCTTAAGTTCACGCATGACCCTGAAGAGTAATTGAACTTCTCCTGTGTCCAGTGAGCTCGTAGGTTCGTCGAGAATAAGAATCTTGGCCTGAACGTCAACAGCCCGGGCAATCGAGACCATCTGCTGAATCGCCGTCGAGTAGTAGGACAGCGGGCGGGTTACGTCGATGCTGAGGCCGAAGCCAGAGAGCAATTCTTCAGCCCTTCGGTTGATTTCGCGCCAATTGATTTGGTGATACTTCATAGGCTGTCGGCCAACGAAGATATTTTCTGCCACGCTGAGGTTTGGGCATAGGTTGATTTCCTGAAAGACCGTCGATATTCCCAGAGTCATAGCGTGTCCGGGGTCTTGGGGGCGGATTTCCTGACCGTCAAGAATAATCGTCCCGCCGTCCATCTTGTTCACGCCGTTCAAGCACTTAATGAGCGTGGATTTCCCTGCACCGTTCTCACCCAATAGGGAATGTACTTCACCGGCCTTTAGGGAGAAGTCTACCTTTCGAGAGCCTTGACCCCGGGGAACTGAATCTCAATCTGCCTCATCTCAAGAATGTTGCTGTTCACACAATCACCCTCCTTGTTTACGAAAAAGGAGCGAGGTTTTTCGCCCCGCCCCTGTGGTTTGCATTGAGCAGTGTTAAGGACTAGTAGACCCTTGAAGCGATAACGTCAGCGGCCTTCTGTGAAGTTACTGTGCCGAGATTGATTCCGCCCTCAGTGTCGAACACGCCTTCTGCCGGGTGAACTATATCTCTGCCGAGCTTTTCGCCAGCAATGAGCTTCTCGAGTGCCTCAACGACGAACCTGCCGTAAAGCGGAGTGCATTCTACGGTGCAGTTCATATCACCTGCGACGATAGCGTCAAAAGCTGCCTTGACCGAGTCGCACCCTACAATGATTATGTCCTTGCCGGGAACTTTGCCGGCTGCCTTGATAGCGTCGATTGCTCCGAGTGCCATATCATCATTCTGAGCTATGAGCACGTCAATCTTATCGAGGGACTTCAGCCAGCTCTCCATTACGGCTTGGCCTTCAGCGCGGGTGAAGTTGCCTGACTGCTGAGCAATGAGCTTAAGGTGCGGGTATGCTTTGAGGGCCTCAAGGTTACCCTTTGTGCGGTCGGTCTGGG
>JAFPZI010000149.1 GCA_017417365.1 Synergistaceae bacterium | reverse complement strand
TTATTCCCGGTGCCTGCAAGTCTTCCGGCTCAGGGTCAGGAAAATTTATGCTCTCGTCCCGCGTGAATAACGGCTGAAAAGTTTTTGCCTGTGCCTGTATGGGAGTGTCCCCGAAGTTCCACCCTCTTGGCCTAGATACTGGTGCAGGTGTGAGTGTTGGTGCGGGAGGAGTAAAAATTTCGGGCATGGTCATTGGGCTTCCCAAGTGCTTTGCGGAATTTCTGACGGCCTCGTAGATTTCTCCTGTGTACCTGAATCTTACTTCAGCCTTCGCCGGATGAATATTAACGTCGACCAAAGACGGGTCAAGCGTGAAGAACAGTGCCCAATTCCCCGCGAGTTCACGAGAGACTTGGCCGACAGCCTTGCGGATTTCCGGGTCATCGACCGCCCGCCCGTTCACGAAAGCCATAGTGTCGCCCCTAGCCGAGAGTCCCGCTCTGGACTGGAACCAACACTCAAGCTCCGTGTGTTCTGCCTTGACGTTGACGCACTGAATCTCCGCACCCTCACCCCACAGGGCAGAGAGCACGCGCTTCTTGTCGCCTGAACCGTCAGTAGCGAAAATGTTTTTGCCGTCGTGGTCAAGTGAGAAGGCTATTGACGGGTTGCACACTGCGTATTCACGGATGAACACTGCGGCCTTCCTGAGTTCACCCGTTGCGCTCTTGAGGAATTTACGGCGTGCAGGGAGTCCCGAGAAGAGATTATCGACCTGAACTCTTGTACCCGTCGGACAGTTTAATAGAACATGTTCGATTATTTTGCCGTCGTGTGTGCGGATTGCCCCTCCAGAGTCTGAATTGGCCTGCCTGCTGCGAATCTCAACGTCCGACACTGCTACGAGACTAGCTAAGGCTTCTCCCCTGTAGCCGAGAGTGAGAATGTGCTCTAAGTCGTCGAGTGAAGATATTTTGCTCGTTGCGTGATAGGCCAGTGCTAAGGGCAGTTCGTCGAAGGCTATACCTGTTCCGTCGTCGTCAACAACAATGCGGAGGCGGCCCCCGTCCTTGAGGCTGACGCGAATACGTTTGGCCTGAGCGTCTAGGGAGTTCTCGACGAGTTCCTTGACGGCTGAGGCTGGGCGTTCTACGACTTCACCGGCGGCGATTCTGGACCATAAATCTTGCTGAAGTTCCGTGATTGAGGGCATAACTGACTCCTTTGCGAAAATCTTTATGCCCTATCTTACCACTAAGGCTTCTTGTACGTGATGAAGCACAAATACGCGCAAAGAGGCTTGACCCTGAACAAATACATCAGGAAGTCCCACATGAGCGAAATTAGCCCGAACGGCAGGAAGAACGCAAAATATATAGACTGGTTGTAGGTGAACGCAAACTTTGTCCCAACGAACCCGTAACGTGCAAGCAATTTCTGCATCGCCGGATAATATGTCCTGTCGTAATAGGCCTTGAACCCGTGCCCATCCCTAGTCTCCGGCCTTAGTGTGAATAATATCTTCCGAGCCAGCCAGTTCGGGAGCATCTGGTTAATGACTGCGAAAAGGGCGAACTTGTTGGGAATTGCGCAGATGAATTTTCCGCCCGGCTTGAGAATCCTGCTGATTTCCCGCATGGTGTAATCATTGTTGCTGATGTGCTCGACGACCATGTGTGAAGTTACTATGTCTGCGGAATTGTCCTCAATCGGGACCCGCTCATCCGTGCCCATCGCGAAAATTATCTTCTCGTCAGCGTCCTTGTTGTAGCGTAATTGTTCCTCCGAAGGGTCAACAGCAATAAGTTTGAGGCCGGTGAACTTTCTGCGCTCAGAAGCCAAGTGCCAGCCCCTGCCCCCGCCGACATCTACAATAGTGTAGTTGTCAGCTAGATTCTCCCTGACCCAGCCGAAATAGTATGTGTCAATGCCGGTTTTGGTGTTCGGGAAAAGTTTTGCGACGTAACGGAAGCACTTTTTGTTGAGGTCAATGAACCATCTGACAGGGTTAAACATGGGACATATCCCCCTGCCTTGATGATGACTGGATTAATGGACGGAAGAAGCTACTGCTGAACTGCTGAACTGCTGAATATTATAGCGATATTTCAGCAACTTCACAACCTCCTTATTATGGATTTTCCGTGATTATATCACACTGTCAGCGCGGCTCCTCCCGAACTCTCAGCTACACTTCACTGGCCTTCCTCCGCAGGTCATGAAGAATCCTCAACGCCTCCATAGGGGTAATATTGTCGGTGTCAAGGCTCTTCAGTTCCTCAATGACGGCATCACTCTCCGGCGAAAACATGAGGACCTGACGCTTCAGGGCATTCTGCGGCAACGGCTCGGGAATGTCCTTGACCTCCACCCCCTCACGCTCAAAGATCCCCAAAAGCTCAAGTGCCCTCCTGAGGACGATATTCGGCAACCCCGCGAGGCGCGCCACTTCGATACCGTAAGACCGTCCCGCTGCTCCACGCTCAACCTGATGCAGGAACAATATTCCGTCTTTGCCCTCCTTGACCGACATGCTGTAGTTCCTCACGCCCTCTAACCTCTCTTCTAGGCACGTCAATTCGTGGTAGTGAGTCGCGAAAAGCACCCTAGCCTTTGAGCTCCCGTGAAGGTACTCCAGCACCGCCCAAGCTATGCTCATCCCGTCCCACGTCGCAGTCCCGCGCCCGACCTCATCGAGAACGATTAGGCTCCTGTCCGTAGCGTTGTTGAGGATATTGGCAGTCTCGAGCATCTCAATCATGAATGTACTATTGCCCTTCACCAGGTCATCACGCGCCCCGATTCGTGTGAACACTCGGTCAACCAGCCCGAAACGCGCGCTCTCAGCAGGCACCCACAGCCCAGCCTGAGACATTATCGCGAGCAGTGCCGTCATCCTGAGCCACGTAGATTTCCCCGCCATGTTCGGGCCGGTGAGAATGATTATCCGTCCGTCCCTGCCTAGAGTTACGTCGTTCGGGACAAATGCCGTGTCCCTCTGTTCGGTCTCAATCACGGGGTGGCGGCCTCCCTTAATCTCGATAACGTCGGAATTGTCGACGACTGGGCGCACAAAATTTCTGTCTCTGGCGATTTCAGCACTCGACGCACAGCAATCCAGAATCCCCAAAATTCTCCCGGTCATCTGGAGCTGCGGACTGTACGTGAGAATTTTCGCGATTATCTGCCGGTACAGCTCACCCTCAAGACGGGCAATCTCTGAGCCACTGTTCAACATCTTGGCCTCAAAGCGTTTGAGTTCCTGAGTGATGAATCTCTTAGCGTTCGTGAGGGTCTGTGTCTGCCTGAAGTAATCCGGCTGTACGGTCAGTCCCGCCCTCCCGGACTCCAGATAATAACCTGAAGCATTCGTGAAGCCGATTTTGAGTTTGGGCGTGGCAGTGGCGGCGCGTTCCTTCTCTATGTAGCCTCTGAGCCATTCATCACCCTTCACGTAAATATCGCGCCACGTGTCCATCTCGCTGCTGAACCCCGCACGAATTAGCCCGCCATCGCTCAAAGTTCTCGGTATCGTGTCGTTCAGAGCTCCCTCAAGGTATTTGCTGAGGTCCGACAAATCCGGCAGTGAGTCAATAATTCCCTTGACCGGCTCCCCAAACTCAATGCTCCTGATTTCGGGAATAAGCCTGAGGGTGTCGCGAATTACCCCCAAGTCCAACGGTGAGCAGTTGTTCAGGGAGAACCGGGACAATGACCGCTCGATGTCCCGGGTTCCTGCCAGAGCGTCAAGGAGCCTTGAACATTCCCCGACGGCCTCAACGAACACGCCTATTGCCCCCTGCCTGCGTGTGATTGCGTCAATGTCCATAAGTGGACGGAGAAGCCAATTCTTGAGGGTCCTGCGCCCCATAGGTGTACGGTTCTTGTTGAGGCATGCGAACAACGATACGCTGTCTCCTGCGGTCTCGGGGATTAGCTCCAGATTGTTCTGTGCGGAAGAGTCTAAGCTCATGCAG
>JAFPZI010000015.1 GCA_017417365.1 Synergistaceae bacterium | reverse complement strand
GCGAAGAATATTATCTGTAACAAGTTCTGCTTCGAGAGTGCCTCAAACGGGTTGTTCGGGATAATGTTAATCAGGGTGTCCAGCATTGAGACTTCTTGCGCAGTTCTGGCGGCCTGTGTGGTCTGCTGGATCGTTACTCCTGTTCCCACACCGATAATGTTCGACGTAACGAGGCCCAAAACTATTGCTATTGCTGTAGAGAGCAGGAAACACACTACCGTCTTCACTCCCATACGCCCGAGCTTCTTGCCGTCCCCAACGTCAGCAGCTGCACACACAAGCAGGCACAACACCAACGGAGCTACTACCATCGTGAGCAATCGTGTTAGGATTGTCCCAAGAGGGTTAAGGGCTTTTGCTCCCGGCCCCCAGATTAACCCGACGGCTATTCCCAGAACAAACCCTATCATTATTCTTGTGAACAGGCTCCAATTTCTCCACGGCTTGAAAATATATCCCATAATTATTCCTCCTCTATACGAATCTGCACACGTGGTCCACTGCTATATCACTGAAACCGTATGCCTCTGCCTTCGTTAATTTCCCGTTGCAGACGTCCTCAATCTTCCCGAGAAGCTCACGGCCCATTTCCTTGTAGGTCTTCTCGCCGGAGATTATCGCGCTCAAGTCAACGTCCATGTTGTCCTCCATCATCTGGAAAGTTCTTGCGTTGGCGGTAACCTTCAGAACGGGAACTATTGCGTTGCCTGTGGGAGTTCCGCGCCCTGTCGTGAAGATTACTGCGTTGCACCCTCCAGCGACCATTGATGTTATTGACGAGATGTCGAACCCTGCCGTGTCCATTACGACTGCACCGCGCTTTGTGGGTCTGGCGGCCTGTTCGAGAACTTCTACTATTGGCCTCGTCCCTCCCTTACGGATGCACCCGAGACTCTTCTCGTCGAGCGTCGAGAGTCCTCCGGCTTTGTTGCCAGGTGTTGGCTGTCCTGCACGGCAATCTTGGCCCGCTGCCTTCAGGTGTTCCTCATAGTCCTTGCAGACCTGGATTATCTGGTTGTGAATCTCTGGAGTCGCTGCACGTTTTGCTAGGACGTGTTCACCGCCAATCCACTCGATAGACTCGCTCATCATCGTTGACGCTCCCAAATCCACGAGCAAATCACTCAATTCACCTACTGCGGGGTTGCTTGCGATTCCCGAAGTAGCATCACTGCCGCCGCACTCGATACCCAGCAGTAATTCTGAAATGTCGCACAACTCTTTCTGCTGTCTGCCTGCCTCAGAAGCCATCTCACGAGCCGCACGTACAGCCTTCTCTATGGTCTTTAGGGTCCCGCCTTCCTCCTGAATCCCGAACGACACCACAGGCTTCGAGGTCATCTTCTGGATCTTCTCGCGTAACTGTTTGTGCCCGACGGTCTCGCACCCCAAACCGATAATCACCACACCGTAAACGTTAGGGTTGCAGGCAAAACCGGTTAATACTTTCTGGCTCATGTCGGTATTTGCCTGAACGTCTGAGCAGCCGGTGTTGAACACGATATTCACGGCTCCGCGAACCTGACTCGCAACGATACGGGCCGACTCCGAACCACACACGCACGTCGGGAGAATCAGAACGTGATTCCTGATACCTGCTCTTCCCTCGCTTCTCTTGTACCCCCAGAACTGCATTACTCATTACCTCCTGTGCTCACAAATTCGCTGTCGTAATCTCTCGGGACGCTGTACATGTTCTTGTCCCACAGCCAATGGCCCTTCGCTACCGGCTCAACCGTCCGGCCAAGCATCTCACCGTACTTGATGACCTCGTCGTCTTTTGCGAAATCCTTCAAGGCTATCTTGTGGCAGTAGGGGATGTCCTCTTCCGCCCTCAAGCTCAGGACTTCATCACCTTTGCGGTAATAGACTTCACTTCCCGCAGGGACTTCCGTAACGCACGTAACGACGTTGTCAATGTCATCGATAAGGAGCGCGTTAATCTTCATGTTTTGACCCCCTCGTCAATATGTTTTCTTTGTGGATGGGCATATCTTAATGTATACTTGTCATAAATTCCAATTATCATAATTTATCTATCAATCATGGAGATTTATAGTGCAGCAGGAACTAGAATACATTTACGCGGTGTACAAGGCAGGGAGTTTTTCGAGGGCCGCAGAGAGTCTCTACATAACGCAGCCCGCTCTGAGTATGGCTGTCAGGAAGATAGAGTCCTCAATAGGTATGGCACTCTTTGACCGTTCAGCAAGGCCGTTGCAGCTCACAGAGGCGGGGAGGATCTACGTTGCCTCAATCGAGAAGATGATAGCAATTGACGAGGACATGAACAACCAGATTCACGACCTCCACGAACTCAGGGCGGGGGGTCTCTGCGTGGGAGGGTCTCACTACATCAACGCATACATTCTCCCGGAAGTCATGACGGCCTTCGGTGCAAAGTACCCGGGGGTTAGTCTTGAACTCGTCGAGGCCAGCTCTGCGGAACTTGCCGAAATGCACAGGGAACGACTAATTGACCTCACGTTCTCCTGCAACGACGACATAATCAGCAGCTTCGAACACTCAGAGTCTCCGGCCTTCAGCGATAATGTTCTGTTAGCTGTGTCTGGTGAGAGGCTCAACCTGCCTTGCGCTCTGTCAGCGTCCGACGTTCTTGAGGGCAAGCACCTTCTGCCGGAGTGCCCTGCGATTCCTTGCGAGGCTATGAGTGAGCTTGAGTATGTGATTTTGTCTGAGGGCAATAACCTTCATGATAGGGCAATGACGATTTTCCGTGAGGCCGGAGTGAGTCCGAGAATAAGGCTGGAGATTTCGCAGCTGGCAACGTCGTACCACTTGGCATGCGCGAATTTTGGGGCGGCTTTCGTCAGCGACAGAATGATTTTCCCGAATGAGGAGGCTTTGAGGTTCTACAGGATTGATTCGGCGGTAACTGAGAGGCAGTTCTATGCGGTGCTGCCCAGACGGGAATACACACCGCGAACCGTCCGGGCATTCATCGATACTTTTAGTGCTGTGCTGAGGCCTTCAGGGCTAAACCCTTCCCCAAGTCATAGGCCTTCCTGAGGTCTTCGGGGAAATGTTCATCCCTGTACTTGGCCTTCACTCCCTCGTCGAACATGCTGCAGTCGTAGCGTGAGTAGTCCCTGAACTGGTAGGTGTTGTAGACCCACAGCTCTTCGCAGTGCCCTAATACTGAGTTCATAACCTGAGCGTTAGGGGCCATGAACTCGGGGTAATGGATCTTTGCGGCCAAGTCTTCGGGGCAGTTCATGGTGTAGATTATGCCTGAATAAATGGTCTTGTCGATAGCTCTGGGCCTCGTGCCGTCGGGGTTTACCTCGTACTTCATTATCGGGAACAGCAGACGCTCAATGAATGACCTGAACATCCCCGTCGGGTAGCTGAAGTATAT
>JAFPZI010000148.1 GCA_017417365.1 Synergistaceae bacterium | reverse complement strand
GCAGGAAGAATCATCCATGGGGTTTCCTCCAGTGCATATCTCACCAAGACAGGCACGGCAATAACGGAAGAAATGATTTCCGGCATTACTTCTGCGGATTACGTCAGGACCGGGCTTGTTGCCGACGGAAATTCACGCATAATCCTCCGCTACAAGTCAGACACTCCCGGCACAGTGGCCTTCAGAGTATCACCCTCAATGGCGGGTGCAAAGCTGGAGAGTCTCACGACGAGGCAGGAACTCACCGCACCCATAGCCGCAGCGAGCACGACCAACGGCTATCAGGCATCGGCGGTGTTCATTGCTCCTGAGGCTTGGCCAGCGAATATCACCTACCCTTCCGGCACATTCACGGTAACTGCAACCTTCACCCCCGAAAATGGAACTGCCACAAGTGAGTCCTTGACGCTGACTCTTCAGGCACCTCCTGTGGTACTGATTCACGGTGCGTTCTGCGACAACGAGAGAATGTTCGGCTACACCACCACAGACAAGCGGGGAGTCTGGCACTCGCTCTTGAACGCCGGACTGTCCGTAGTGAGCTGGAACTATGACAACACGAAGGCACCGAAAGCCCTCATCTCGAGCAACACCAACGGCCTCGCGTCAATCATTGCGGACACACTTAAAGCCCTTACCGCTAAGGGGATCTCTGCGACGCGCGTTGACCTCGTTACGCACAGTTCCGGCGGCATCGTGGCACGTCAATACCTCCGCACCGACACCGACACAGGCAACGACACCCCTAACTCCTACGGTCAGGGCACGGTGAGGCGCGTAGTAACGATAGCTTCACCAAATCAGGGAACGCCCATAGCCTCATACGTCGCGGGGAAGTTCTCAACTCTTCCTCAGACGTGGCAGAACTGGCCGGCAAAAACTTGGTGGGAAGGTTTAGGATGGACTCTGCTGAAGATGTTTGCCCTGAAAAATGTTGATATTACGGAGTCAATGACGGACTTATCAATAAGCAGTGAGTATCTTGCTGCTCTTGGGTATCCGGGAGTACCTTTCCACGCGATTTACGGCAAGGTTAAGGACGACGAATGGATGATAAGCAAGCTCTTTGACGACATAGTGAACAAAAACGTCGTGAGCCTGAGCCAAATTGACTGGCTACCACAAAGACTTCTGGACAATCTCACCGGCGACAAGCTCGCTATGGTCAGCGGGGTCCTCAGTGCTGTTTCTGACGATATACGCTTCAGGGAATTGCTGAGTGTGTTGCACAACAACGAGGACCACGATTTGGTAGTGTCTGAACCGAGCGCGAAGGACATTTTCCCGTCGAACGCATTGACTTCTTTCACTGGCCTCAAGACTCACAGCCACCTCACGATAGGACAACAGAACGACGTAGGCGAGAGGGTGATAGCACTCCTCAAGGGCGGCACGGAGAACTTCATGATCAACACGGCTTCTTCAACGAACTACAACGCGGCACTTGACGCAGTTGAAGAGTCGTTTGCGGCCACACTCAGGGCGAGCGCGGAAGGGGACTTGAGCGAGTATCTTGACGTATCGATGTTGCTTGAGGCCTCAGACCCTGAGGATGAATATATGGGTGCCGACGAATCAGAGCCGGTTATTCAGAGCGTGGAACTTTCCGGCGGGTCAGCTTTGGGCTTCAGCGATGATATTTACGTTGTGCTTGAGGACGACGGAGGCATGGGAAAATTCTTCAAGATTGCCGCCAAAGACCTTCATTCGTTCGACGTAAACGTGTGGGCTGACAGAGAAGCAAAAGGTCTCTATAACGTTTGGTACTTCACTATCCAGAATGGCAAGCTGAAGATTTCTCCCACGTTGACGGTCGCATACGTCCCGAAGTTCAGCGAGGACTCAACGCCTGTACTCTATTGGGCGAAAACGATTTACGCTCACGTGGGCGAGGAGGTTCACGCGGGCCTGATTGTTGAGGCGGAAGGGAGCAACTACGATATTTCTGCACCGGATCTGGGGGTTGTATCGTACACTGTCTCGGACACGAGCATAGCGGAAATCACGAGCACAGGAAGAATTAGGGCCCTCAAGGAAGGCTCAACAACGATAAGGGCAACGGCATACGGCCACACAGTGAGCACAACATTCACGGTAAGGCCGGCGGGTTCAGTTGCGGACACCACGAGGGATATTGGGGTAACCGGCGGAAGTTCAGTGAATCCCGGGAGTTCCGCCGGAGGGTGTGATTCGGGGTTTGGTGTGATGGCTGTGCTGTCAGTACTTGGCCTGATGATGAAGAGACGCTAAACACTCGATAACAGATAACAAAAGTCTTCCCGCAATCGTGAAAGCGCGAGAACGGGAAGATTTTTTGTGCCTCAATACACGGGAGCTGGGGCAAATGTTACATCCATATCCTCAGCATTGGCCAAGACCTCAGCACCCGACTCAATCCTGCCCAAGTGCTGACGGCGGAATCTCTCTCCCTTCTGCCTGTAGATAATCATCAAGCTATGACGAGGAGGCCAATAGATAATATCTCCGACGGCGTAACTATTGGCAGAAAGTTTCTCAACCGGCAAAGTCATCGGGAGAAGGGCGCGCATTTCCCGGCCGTAAAGATTCTTCATGCGTATCGTGAAGGGCATAACCTTATAGAGTGCCCGTGAGGCTGGGTTGTCCTCAAGGACTGCGTAAAGGTTTTTCCCCCTGATTGCTACGATAATTCTCATGTCCTCAGCCTGAACGCTGCCGGCCAAGAACAGAACAACTATACAGGCAGCTATCAGCCTCCGCATGACCCGGTGCAGCCAGCGCAGCCCATCCCGCAGGAGCCGGACTTCCACGCGTTGATTACAGGCACAAATATATCAAGTATCGCCTGAATCTCGCTGACCCCTTCGTCGTCGTCGGTGAGGCTCAGGGCCTCCATGATTTCGGGCTTGGTCTCGTAACCGTCAAGAATGCTCTGTACTATGTCCCTGAGGTAAATATCTTTCTCCAGACACACGGGGGTATCTGCCGGAGCTCGGCTCCAGTCGATTGCTTCTACTACACGTTCTTCCATGAGTGCACCTCCAAAAAATTAACCCGCAGAAGCCGATTAACCAGCCTCTACGGGTACACAATTATACGCTAAATTCTCTAAGGCCTATAACTTCGCTGCGATCGCCTGAATGAACTGCTTGCTGTCCACTACCTGAGGCACCACGCCCTCGCAAAGCCCGGACAGGTCCTTAGTCATGACTCCGCCCTCAATCGTGCTGATTGTGGCCTTCTCGAGCTTGTCGGCAAAAGCTACTAGGTCATCATTGCCGTCAAGTTCTCCGCGCTTCCTGAGTGCTCCGCTCCATGCGAAAATTGTCGCTACTGGGTTCGTTGAAGTCATCTTGCCCTCGTCGCGGTACCTGTAGAAGTGCTTCGTTACGGTCCCGTGAGCGGCCTCGTACTCGAAGTTCCCATCGGGTGAAACAAGTACGCTCGTCATCATTGCGAGTGAACCGAAAGCCGTGCTGACCATGTCGCTCATAACGTCGCCGTCATAGTTCTTGCACGCCCAGATGAATCCGCCTTCACTCCTCATGACGCGGGCCACTGCGTCGTCAATCAGCGTGTAGAAATACGTGATGCCCAGCTTCCTGAACTTCTCCGCATATTCCTTCTCGAAAATCTCCTGGAACAACAGCTTGAACGTCTGGTCATACTGCTTGGAGATTGTATCCTTCGACGAGAACCACAGGTCCTGCTTCGTGGAGAGCGCGTACTCAAAGCAGCTCCTTGCGAATGACTGAATAGAGCTGTCCTTGTTGTACATGGCCTGCAGCACTCCGGGGCACTCATAGTCATACACAGTCTCACGGAAGGTTGCGCCGTTCTTGCCGGTGAAGAGAAGTTCTGCCTTGCCGGGTTCAGGGACTCTGTACTCAGTGCCTCTGTACACGTCGCCGTAAGCATGACGGGCAATCGTGATGGGCTTCTTCCAGTTCTTGACGACGGGCTTGATGCAGCTTGTGAGAATGGGTGCGCGGAAGACTGTACCGTCAAGCACTGCCCTGATTGTTCCGTTGGGGGACTTCCACATCTCGTGGAGGTTGTACTCCTCTACGCGCTGTTTGTTCGGGGTGATTGTTGCGCACTTCACGCCGACGTGATGCTTCTTGATGGCCTCTGCGGCGGCCCATGTAACTTTGTCGCCGGTCTTGTCTCTCTCTGGCAGACCCAGATCGTAATACTCCATGTTCAGCTCAACGAACGGTGTCAGCAGGTCGTCCTTGATGATCTGCCACAGAACACGCGTCATTTCGTCGCCGTCCATCTCAACGATGGGGTTTGCCATTTTTATCTTGCCCATTGGTGAATCAATCTCCCTTCAGAATTTATTGTTAAGGTTCAGGGGTTAGAGCTGCCCCTAGCCCCTTTGTACCTGATAACCCTTACTTCTTGCGGTTGCGGTTGAAGTTGATTAAGCACCCTGCCTTGACGATAGTTCTCTCGTTCTCGGTCATAGGCTGGATGTAGAGTTCTGCCTCACTGACTTTGCCGCCCTTGATTACGTACGCATTGATGCTCTCAAGCGCATTGTTGTCGAGGGCCGCTCTGATTCCGGGAACATACACGTAGTCTCCTACCTCGAAATCGGGCTGTCCCTTGAGGTGGAACGGAATCATTCCCCAGTTCATGCAGTTCGAACGATAACGCTTCGTGGCGTATTCCTGAGTGATGTTGGCCAGTGCTCCCAAAACTCTCTGGCAGCTCGCAGCCTGCTCACGTGCGGAACCGTCGCCGGGCTTGTTGGCGTAAATCGTTGAGCCGAACTCGATAGCCTTAACGTCAACGCCTTCCTGTCCGGGAATGGTCTTGATTGCCGCGTAAACTTCATCAAGTTCCGGTGTGGCCTCACCCTTGAGACGGGCATACTCCACTTTCTGGACTGCCTTAGCGCGCCCAACGTACTCGGGGTCTCTGCGTGAGAGGGTGAATTCTGCGAGGCCGAGCGGGTTCGAACGGAATGAAGAAGTCTCGCCTGACGGAATAAGTTCGTCGGTGGTCGTAACCTCATCCATAATCTTGGACACTACGCGCAGAAGGATATTATCCGCGAGTGCTTCCTGTTCCGGCCAATCCTTGATGTTCGGTCCAAAACGTATGTCCTTGCTGTCGTCAGCCTTGCCGAAGCCCCAATAGACTCTGGACTTGTAGGCTTTGTCGTCATAGTTGTACGCGGGAACATTGCCCCAGCAGTCGAGCTCTTCCGCGCTGGTGATCTTTCCGCCGTTAGCCGCCGTAGCCGCGATTGACCGGGCATCCATGAGTGCAACTGCTGACATCTGGCCGTTGCCGGGCTTTGAGCCTTCGCGGTTGGGGAAGTTGCGTGTTGTGTGGCGGATTGAGAACGCGTTGTTTGCGGGTGTGTCTCCAGCTCCGAAGCAAGGTCCGCAGAATGCCGTCCTGATGATTGCGCCCGCGTCCATGAGGTCAGCGAGGTAGCCTTTCCTGTCGAGGTCGACAAACACTGGCTGGCTTGACGGGTAAACGCTCAGGTAGAACTCATCGAATCCGCAGGTCTTGCCCTTGAGGGCGTGTGCTGCCTCGACTACGTTCGTGTAGTTTCCTCCCGCACAGCCTCCGATTACTCCCTGCTGAACCATGAGCTTTCCGTCGGGGGTAATCTTGTCCATGAGGGT
>JAFPZI010000147.1 GCA_017417365.1 Synergistaceae bacterium | reverse complement strand
TCGACACAAAGTACACCAGCACTCTTACGGGGCTTCTGCTCTCCGAGTTCGTGAATGACAACGTACGCATCTCACTCTCACGCAAGAGGGCCGACATCACCACGCCGACGGAATTATTATTCCCCGACGAGGTTATGGACTTAGAGTACCCGCGCCTATTCTTCGCGCTCAGGGAGAAGGACATTACGACTATCTACGCTCCCAACGCGTGCGTGTTCATGAGCACAATTCAGCGTCTGGCTAGGGACTGGGAACAGATCTGCTCAGATATTGCGTCCGGCTCAATCAGTGAGCTAAAGAATTTCCCGGAGGACAAGCGCAAAAAGCTCAACAGCAGGATTGCTCCCGACCCAGCGAGGGCTAAAGAACTCTACGGGATTTTTGCACGCGCTAAGGACGGAAACTTCTTGCGTCTCGTCAAGGATATTTGGCCCTCACTCGTGGAAGTCATAGCCGACGGTACAGGAAGCTACACAGTGTATGCTGACATTATCCGGGACAGCATGAGGCACGTGAAGTTCAGCAATGATTTTCTCGCCTCTGAGGAAGCCTTCATCGCTAAGGCAGTCCCTAATACCGACCTGTACGAGCTTGACTTGTCCGCGAATTTCTATGAGTTCCTGCCAGTCAATGACGCTCAGGGCAAAACCCTTATGGCTCATGAGCTCACTCCGGACGGGGAGTACAGGGTGATTGTGTCGGGGTATTCGGGCCTCTACAGGTATTGCACTAATGTCTTCGTGAAGTGTGAGGAAGTCGGCAATAGTTCCGTAACCGTCAGCCGTCTCTGCCCGCGCGATTACGACATTAACGCTATGGAGGGCATCACTGAGGAGAAAGTGTATGAGGCAGTGAAGCTCTTCACTAGGAGGACGGATATTATCGCGGGGGATTACGTATTCATCTACGACGACGAACACGAAAGCTACAGCCTCGTACTTGAACCTGCGGACTTCGGGAACAACTTCGCTAAGGCAGAAGGAATGTCTCAGGCTCTCAGAGATGAGGCTGCCAAAGAATGTGCACAAGTCTTGGGGACCTCACGGCCGGTCAAGATATTCTTCAACGAGCCGGGAACTCACGCACTCTACTCGGAGGCCGTGCAGTACCGCAGAAAAATCTTGCAGGATGCCGTGAAGCCTTGCCACATGATTGATAACTCACTGGAGAGCAAGTTCTTCGTGAAGCTGGCAGTGTAAGTGTGATTCAGCAGGAGGCAGGGAAGAGGCTTACTTCACCCTGTCTCCATTTGTTAAGAGGTGATGACATGAAAGACTACGAGATTTCCATAATAACTCCCTTCCACAAAACGGACCTGAACATGTTCCGCAAGGCCTTCAAGTCAATGACTAGCCAGACCTTCGGCATTGAGAATATCCAGTGGATTATAGTTGTCCACAATTCCCCTGAGGAGGATTTAGCCGCCGTCCGCGAAATCGTGAAGGGCTATGACAGCATAGAGGTCTACACCCTCAATAACGATGTTCACTCAGCCTCAAGCCCGAGAAATTACGGGATGGAGCATGCTACAGGGAAGTATCTTGAGTTCCTTGATGCTGACGACAGTTTGACCCCAGCGTGCGTCGAGACTGTCCTAAAGCACATAAAGGCTACTCAGTCGCAGATGTTAGTGTTCAGGATTGAGTATGAGCTCGATGACCCTAACTGCATGCCGCTGGCTGAAAGTATGCTCTGGAACCAGACGATTAACGAAATCGTTGTGGAGCGCGGGCAGTGGGACAAGGCTAAAATGTTCGGGGGTGCTTGGGGGTTCGTAGCGTCAAAGCTGTATGACCGTGAATTTCTCGTGCGGGAGGGCATCAAGTTCAACGAGGATATAGCCATGTGTGAGGACCAGTATTTTGCGGCTATGGCTTTCGGGAAGGTCCAGCGTATATGTTACCTCCCGAACTTCATCGGCTACCACTACTTCATACACAGCTCATCAGCAACACAATCCGTAGGCAGAAAGAGCGGTTCCGTCTGCGTCAAGTATGCTCACGACTTCAACAAGGTATTAGCCCTGTGCCTGCACAACGAGATACCTATAGACATTCTTATTCTCTTCTGGAGCCACATACTCCTTACGTCCATTATGGGTTCACCTGATATTACGCTAGAACAGGTGAGGGAAATCCGCGACATTATGCGCCCTTATTCCCGTATGGCAGAAATGATAAAGCCGTCAAAGATACTCTCTCAGGCGGAGATTGACTCCATGTACGCGGCAAGCCAGAAGTTGATGTACCCTGAAGAACTCTTTGCAGCAAGACGCACTTACGCCGACAACCTTGAAGCCGTCGACAAAAAGTATAGACTGCTGGCCAAGATAGTGGACGACAACAGCACTACGGACATGGCACAAAGATACGGAGCCAAAGACTATCACGACTTCC
>JAFPZI010000146.1 GCA_017417365.1 Synergistaceae bacterium | reverse complement strand
GTGCCGAATGCAAAGGTCGGACACATCGGCCTCTACCGGGACGAGAAGACCCTAAAGCCTGTGGAATATTACTGCAAGCTCCCGTTTGACATTCAGGAGAGGGATATATTCGTCCTTGACCCTATGTTGGCGACCGGAGGTTCATCGAGTGCTGCTATCCAGCTGGTGAAGAATCGCGGGGGAAAACACATCTCCCTAGTGTGCCTGATAGCTGCTCCCGAAGGAATCGAGAGGGTTCACACCGATCACCCTGACGTGAATATCTTCAGCGCGGCCCTAGATACTCACCTGAACGACCACGGGTACATAGTGCCTGGCTTGGGCGATGCCGGAGACAGATTGTTCGGGACAAAGTAGCCGTGCTTGACGTAAAGCTGTTACTGTTCATAATCGCCGGGTTCTTCTGGGGGGGACTGACTGCGCCTGTGTCGATAAGGCTTGCTGGGTTGTACGGGATAATTGACGTACCCGACGCAAGGAAGATCCACAAGGGCAAGGTTCCCCGCGGGGCAGGGCTTGGCTTGTGGGCTGGTTATCTCCTGATGGCTGTAGTAATGTCTGAGGAGACACCAGCCCTCAAATTTATTGCGACTGGGGCAACTCTTGTGTTCCTGTGCGGATACCTTGATGATATGTGCTCGTTAAGCCCCTACTTGAGGCTTGTGCTTCACATAATAGCTTCGTCGATGGTGGTTTTGCCCCTGAACCTGAATATGCTTGCCAGTGCCATAGCTATCTTGTGGATTGCCGGAGTAACCAGCGCGTATAACTTGATTGACGGGATGAACGGGTTGTGTATCTCGCTGTTTATTGCGTCATCGATAGCGTTATTCTTTCTTGGGAGGTCGTATGCTGGGATTTACACTGGGGCAATGGCGTTGGGTATATTGTGCTGGAACTTCCCGAGTGCCCAAACGTTTTTGGGGGATGGGGGAAGTACTCTTTTGGGTTACTTGTTCGGGTCCCACTTCATCACAATAGTTCTACCTTCTGCGGGGGATTCCGAGTTTTTGCGGCTGATAGTGCTGCTCGTACTGTTCGGGGGAGTGCCGTTCATCGACACAATGACGGCGTTTATTCGTAGGATGCTGACGGGGAAATCACCCTTCTACCCAGACAAGAAACACCTTCACCACATATTGATCTCCCTGACCGGCTCGAACGTAGTAACAGTAACAATAATGCTGAGCCTTCATTTATTCCTGCTGGCTTATGGACTGAGGATATATTTTAGCGCGCCATGAAGAAAATAGTATGCATAGTAGGGACGAGGCCGGAAGCAATCAAGATGGCCCCTGTGATTCATGAACTTCGGAAAGACGATGGATTTCGAGTAACTGTGTTGGCGACCGGGCAGCACACGGACATGCTCACTCAGGCCCTCTCAGATTTCGGGTTAGCACCAGACGAGAACTTGAACATAATGCGGGAAGCTCAGACCCTCGACCACATAACAGCGAGCGTTTTGCAGGGCGTGGGGGGATTCTTGGACTCTAAGCCACAGGACATGATTCTAGTGCACGGGGACACGTCAACGACATTTGCGGCTGCGTTGGCGGGGTTCTACCGGCACATACCTGCGGGGCATGTTGAGGCGGGGTTGAGGAGCCATGATTTGTCCTTGCCGTTCCCAGAGGAAGCGAATCGGGTGTTGACGGACAGGCTCGCGGAGTTGTACTTTGCGCCTACGGAGGGTGATGCTGAGAACTTGAGGCGTGAGGGAGTTGCTGAGGGGAAGATTTATGTTACTGGAAACACGGTGATTGACGCGCTGTACTGGATACTTGGCCGGAAGGGTGAGAGTGCGGTAAAGATTCCAGAGGGGAGGCCGTTAGTGTTGATGACTGCGCACCGTCGGGAGTCGTGGGGTCGTCCGTTGGAGGAGATATGCGGGGCGGTTAGGGACGTAATTAGTGGTCGGCCTGATGTGGTGTTCCTGATTCCTCTGCACAAGAATCCTGTGGTGCGTGAGGTGATTCGTGATGGGCTGAAGGATTTTCCCGAGAACGTGATATTCACGGAGCCTCTGGGGTATTCGGAGTTTGTGAGGGCGATGAATGAGAGCGTGTTTATCCTGTCGGACAGCGGAGGGGTTCAGGAGGAGGCCAGCGCGCTGGATAAGCCGGTGCTGATTATGCGGAGTGTTTCTGAGAGGCCGGAAGCGATAGAGCACGGGACTGGTGTACTTGTTGGGACAGAGCGTGGGAATATTCGTGAGGAGGCGTTGAGGATTCTGAATGAGCCGGAGTATTTGGAGTGTGTTGTGGGGAAGAACACGAGGCCGTTCGGGAATGGGGAAGCGTCAGTGAGGATTCATGAGGCAGTGAGGAGATATTTTGCGGAGGCCGGAAAGCCATGACGGAGAATTTGTTGGACGCAGGGGCAGATATTTCCGTTTGCAGATGTTCCAGACCCTTCACCCAGAGATAACGGACATCACGGAGTCCGACATCAAGACCGTAACCCTGAACCCCGTAATCCTGAACGGCCAATACAACGACCTAGCGATTCTGGTGAAGGACAAGCTGATAATCTTTGTGGAGGCACAATCAACTTGGACAATAAATATTCTCGTGAGGATTCTGCTCTATCTTTCTGCAGCTTATCACGAGTATATTATTGACCGCGATATGAACGTCTACACCTCCAAGAAGCTGGAGATACCTGAGCCGGAATTTTATGTGATTTACACTGGAGGGCGTAAAATTATGCGTGAGATAATTTCACTGCGCGAAGATTTCTGGCATAACCCGAACGCAAAGCTGGATTTGTTGGTGAAAGTAATCCACGCAGAGAGCAAGGACGATGTTATCGGACAGTATATAATTTTCTCGCACGTTCTCGACGGACAGATAAGGCTTCACGGCAGGAAGAAAATAGCAGTTGAGGAGACTATCCGAATCTGTCAGAATATGGGAGCACTGAGTGAATATCTGGAGGGACGGAAGAAGGAGGTAGTTGATATTATGGTAACATTATTCGATCAGGAATATGCTACTGAAGTACGAGAGCGGGAGCTGGTTAGAGATACAACTATGAAGACTACAGTTGAAATGTGCCAAAGATTTGGTACGTCTATCGAGGAAGCAATTAGCATAATTGCACACGATTTCGGCTTGGCTCTAGAAAAAGCCTCAGAGTATGTCCGTGAGTTCTGGAATAACTAAAATTCTGGTATCCTAATAACAACACCGCAAAGGAGGTACACTAACATCAAAAACCTAATGCGAATCAACGGCGGCCTCCCCCTCAAGGGCACCGTCAAAACTCAGGGCGCAAAAAATGCTGCCCTCCCCGTAATGGCCGTGTCCCTGCTCCTCAAGGACT
>JAFPZI010000014.1 GCA_017417365.1 Synergistaceae bacterium | reverse complement strand
CGACGGTCTGCGTGAAGTCCCGAACGGTGAGGTTGAGTTCTCTCACGTTGGGTTCACTTACGGCGACGGCACGAGGGCACTTCATGATGTTACCCTAAAGATAGAGTCCGGTGAGACTGTCGGAGTAATCGGCGGGACTGGTTCAGCAAAGACTACGCTAATGCAGTTAATCCCGAGACTCTACGACGCAACGGAGGGAGTCGTGAAAGTCGGAGGCCATGACGTAAGGGCTTATGACTTGGAGGCTTTGAGGAATAACGTTGCAGTTGTCCTACAGAAGAACGAAGTATTTTCGGGGACGATACGCGAGAATCTTTTGTGGGGCAAGAAGGATGCTGACGACTCGGAAATCTCGGAGGCATGCAGGATTTCTTGTGCTGATGAGTTCATTGACCGACTGCCCGAAAAGTATAACACTCTCATAGCTCAGAACGGCACGAACTTATCAGGAGGACAGAAGCAAAGGTTGTGCATTGCCCGTGCACTCCTTAAGAGGCCGAAAATATTGATCCTCGACGACTCAACGAGCGCGGTCGACACTCACACCGACGCAAAGATTCGGGAGGGCCTGAGAAAATATATGCCGGACGTTACGAAGATCATAATAGCCCAGCGTATAATGTCAGTTAGGGACGCTGACAGAATAATAGTTATGGACAAGGGGGAGATAGCCGCTTTCGGGACACACGAGGAGCTGTTAAAGTCGAACGGGATTTACGGCGAAATTTATGTATCACAGAACAGGGAGGAGCTGTAATTAATCATGCGCAAAAAGTTATTGGCAGTAGTGATTTTATCGTGCGTATTGTCAGGTTCTGCATACGGTGCGAGCTGGTCTGACTATTGGGGTTCAGTGAGCGACTATGCTTCTGAGAAGTGGAGCAACGCCGCTGACTATTTCGGGGGTTGGTTCTCGTCGGGCAGTGCGGACACTCCTGCGCCGGTGTCTGGGGATTCTCTGCCCGGCCACATAGCGTCAGGCTGGGACCGTCTCACAGGTACACTCGGCAGTGCACTCACTCTCAGGGACAAGCAGGAGAGTCTTCCTCGTCGTTCATGGATACCGTTCATGGAGGACAGGGTGAGCAACGCCAAGAAGATTAATGAGCTTCTCGACGAGGCCCTAAGCATTCTCGTGCAGGGTGAGGCCGCAGAGATCCGGAAGACCGCAACGGAACTCCGGGCCAAGCTCACGCAACAGAGGACGGAACTTGACGAACTCAGGAACAAGAGAATAACTGCTCCCGAGAGTTCAAACCTTCCGTGGAGGTTGACGAAAGCCAAAGCTGACGAGAAGATAGCCTCACTTCAGGAGGAGATAGCTGACGGTGAACAGAGGCTCAACGAGATTAACGCGAAACTTGCGGCTTCGTTGAAGTCAATTGGCCTTGAGCTGGACGAGTCGCAGATTGAGGTGCTCCTGAACTTGGTAACAGCTGATGACCTCATGCAGAACACGATAATCTTCGCCAACGTCAAGGCGGTTGTTGCCAAACTCGAGGAGCTTTCACAGAACGACACCAACACTCTCGACATAACCCGACGCTATACGGGGCTGTACTTGGTGCTGAATGACCTGCTGATTCACACACAGGAAGAGCTGGTGAGGAAGATTGACGGCGACTACAAGGCCAAGCTGAAGGCGATAATTTCTGAGGCTGACGCACTGAGGAAAGAGGCATTGACCCGCAGCAATCAGGACATGTACACTCCCGAACAGCGGAAGGCATTTGCGGCCAACGCTGAGTCCAACGAGATGACGATTCAGGTTGCGAAATTGTACATTGAGCTTCTTGACTCGCAGCGTGCGGGGACTATGGAGAGCCTGAAGAGTCTTAGGCTGAACCGGGATTTGGCGGAGAACACGTATAAGACCGTGAGGAGTTCTGGTGAGCTGAGGGGATTAATTCATTCTGGGCTTGAGCTGTTTGACGCTGTGGGAACGCTGAAGATGCCGGAGCTGAAGATATTTGAGAGCGGGGCAATGCGTGCGGAGTTCGAGGAGATCAACCGCAGGCTCAAGAAGGAATAACGGAAGGAATAACGGTGTGAAAATGATGGCCGCTTGGGAGAAAATCCCGGGCGGTTAATTTTTTGCCTCAGTCGTTGTCGTGAATTTCTGCTGAGACTATAGCATTCTGTGCTAAAGTATTCAGACATTCCAATAATGGAGGCTAATACATGAAGAGAATACTTTTTGTACTGGCGGTCCTGTTCGCGTTATCGTCAAGCTCTGAGGCCATGACGTTGCGTGAAAAGGTCGGGCAGTTGTTCATTATCCGTCCTGACCAGCTCGACACCAGAATCGCAAGCGGCCAAGTTCACGACAGCAAAGCAGACGTTAAGGGCACAACGGCAGTAAATCGTGTGATGCTCGAGACCCTGAAGAAATACCCCGCCGGAGGGTTCATACTTTTCCGCAAGAACATAGACTCTCCCACACAGCTAAAGGCCTTCACGAAATCCCTCAAGGACTCGTGCGGAATTGTGCCGTTCATGGCAATCGATGAGGAGGGCGGGCGTGTTGCTCGTATCGCCAGCCACAAGGCCTTCAAGGTCAGGAAGTTCAAGAGCATGAAGGCAATCGGCAAATCCGGCCAAGTCAGGGAAACAGCTTCCTACATTGCGTCATACCTCAAGGAGTACGGCTTCAACCTGAACTTTGCCCCCGTCGCGGACATCAACACAAACCCGAAGAATATCGTTATAGGTGATAGGGCGTTCGGCTCAAACCCTCAAGCGGTCTCACGAATGGTCGGCGAATACCTTGACGGCCTCCACGAACACGGCATACTCGGCAGCATCAAGCACTTTCCCGGGCACGGAGACACCACCAAAGACACCCACAAGGGCTACGTTGCTGTGAACAAGACTTGGACTCAGCTCCTGAAGGCCGAAATTATCCCCTTCCGCGACAACCTCAAGAAGGCCGATACCGTAATGATTGCCCACATAACTATGAAGAAAGTTACCCGCGACGGACTGCCCGCGACACTCTCACGCACAATAATCACCGACAAACTCCGCAAAGAGCTCGGCTATGACGGCGTGGTCATCACTGACGCTCTGAACATGGGAGCAATCAACGACAATTACACGTCGAGTGAGGCGGCGGTTTTGGCGATTGAGGCGGGGTGCGATATTCTGCTAATGCCCTACGATTACCGCGAGGCTTTTGACGGAGTGATTAGGGCTGTGGAGTCTGGGAGAATAAGTGAGGCTCGGATTGATGAGAGCGTCAAGAGAATAATGAAGCTGAAGGAGAGATTTGCTATGGCTAAATGGTGGCAGAAGTCGGCAGTTTATCAGGTGTACCCGAAAAGTTTTCAGGACACTACGGGAACAGGAACAGGGGACCTTCGGGGGGTAATTCAGCGTCTGGATTACTTGCAGAAGTTGGGGGTCGGTGCGGTCTGGATGACTCCCGTGTACCCTTCGCCGATGGTCGATAACGGTTACGACATTTCCGACTACACCGGGATAAATCCTGAGTTCGGGACGATGAAGGACTTCGACGAGCTAATCACTGAGGCCCGCAAGCGTGGGATTCGAATCGTTATGGACCTAGTGTTCAACCACACGTCAGACCAGCACAAATGGTTCTTGGAGTCCCGGCAGTCTCGCGACAACCCAAAAGCTGACTGGTACATTTGGCGGGACCCTAAGCCGGACGGTTCAGCCCCGACGAACTGGAGGAGCATATTCGGGGGGAGTGCGTGGACGTTCTGTGAGGAGAGGGGGCAATACTACCTTCACACGTTCGCAGTCCAGCAGCCCGACCTGAATTGGGAGAACCCCGAAGTACGCAAAGCCCTCTATGACGCAGCAAATTTCTGGGTGAAGAAGGGTGTTGGGGGCTTCAGGATTGACGCAATAGTGTACATCAAGAAGCCCGCGAAATTCCTCGACGGCACACCCGACAGCAAAGAAGGCACAGTAAACGTTCACAACATGACTGCGAACCAGCCGGGGATTCTGGAGTTCCTTCACGAGTTCAAGCGTGAGGTAGTTGACGGGCACGACATCTTCACTGTTGGTGAGGCTAACGGGGTGAGTCCCGACCAGCTCCCGCAATGGGTAGGTGAACGCGGGGTGTTCGATATGCTGTTCGAGTTCAGCCACGAGACTTTGGCGTTCGGGGAGTCGGAAATCTGGTGCCATCCTGTGGAGTGGAAGTTGACGGACCTCAAGCGGGCATTGTCCGAGAGCCAGAGGGCCACGAGTCTTAACGGTTGGTATCCTGCGTATTTCGAGAACCACGACCAGCCGCGCAGCGTCAATCACTTTTTCCGTGAGGGGGCTGACCCGAAGAAGGCGGCAAAAGTTTTGGGGGCGGTCTTGCTCACGATGAGGGGTACACCATTCATCTATCAGGGGCAAGAGCTGGGGATGACGAATCGATTTTGGCGTAAGATTGAGGAGATTAACGACGTGCAGACTCGGGGGCAATATGATTTGGCACTGTCTGAGGGGTTCTCAGCGGAGGAGGCGATGAAGTTCATACGGTACTTCACGAGGGACAACGCTCGTACGCCTATGCAGTGGACTGGTGGTAAGAACGCGGGGTTCACGTCTGGTGAGTCGTGGCTGCCGGTGAACGAGAACTATACGGCGATCAATGCGGAGATTGAGGAGCATGACGGGGGTTCGGTCTTGAACTGGTACAGGAAGCTGCTAGAGCTGAGGAAGGGCAGTGATGTGCTGGTGATGGGGAGTTACCGTGAGATTCTGAGTGAGAGTGAGGAAGTGTTTGGGTTTGTGAGGGAACTTGGGGGGCGTGAGGTTGTTACGCTGGCGAATTTTTCGGAGAGGGGAGTGAAGGTGCCTGCGGAGTTTGTGAGGAGGAGGGTAATTTTGAGCAGTGAGGGAGAGTTTGACCCTGGGGAACTTGGGGCGTTGGAGGCGAGGATATACGAGTGAGGGATTACCCCCTGTCTGTGAGGCAGGGGAGTTTTTGTGTCAGCGGGAGAGTTCTTCTAGGCGTTGGAGTGCGGAGGAGCCTTGAAGTTTGGGGTTGTTGCGGGCGTAATCGAGAGCAGTTTTGCCGTCGTTGTCTGTCAAATCGTCAGCTCCCGCCTCAATGAGGGCATTGACGGTTTCTGTACGGCCATACATCGCGGCCATCATAAGTGCCGTCCTGCCTTCATTGTCGTTAGCATTGACATCAGCCCCGGCCTTCAGTAATACATTGGCGATCTTCGTGTGGCCTTCACTTGCGGCCCAGATAAGTGCATTCCTGCCTTTATTGTCTTTAGTGTTGACATCGGCTCCGGCCTCAATGAGGGCATTGACGGTTTCTGTGCGGTCATTCGGTGTCTGTGCGGCCCAAATAAGCGCAGTCCTGCCGTCAATGTCCTTAGCGCTGACCTCAGCCCCCGCCTTCAGCAGTGCATTCACGATTTCTGTGCGGCATTCCCACGCTGCGTACATAAGCGCAGTAAAGCCTTTATTGTCGTTAACGTTGACCTCCGCCCCGGCCTCAATGAGAGCATTTACGGTTTCGAGATTGCCATTCCACGCGGCACCCCAAAGCGCACTCCAGCCTAGCTTGCCCTTAGCGTTGACATCGGCACCGGCCTTCAGCAGAGCATTCACGATTTCCGTGTGGCCTTTCATTGCGGCATACATAAGCGCAGTGTCGCCTTGAGTGCCCTTAGCGTTGACATCAGCTCCCGCCTCAATGAGAACTTTTACGGTTTCTGTGCGGCCATTCAATGCGGCCCCCATGAGAGCAGTCCAGTCTTTACTAGTCTTAGCGTTGACATCTGCACCTGCTTTGACGGCCTCAATAACTCCCTGAGCATCCCCCTTTTCGCACATCTCCAAAAACTGCTGGTCAGTTATCCTCCTGAACTGCGCACCCCACGACGGCACACTCATTACCGCCATCATCACAACAGCAGCTGCTAACACTTTACGCCTGAACATGATAAATTCCTCCTTGTTGGTGTGAAATGGTATGATTTTATCATCAGCATTAGACCTTGACCCCTTAGAGGCCGCGCTGTATAACTAACCCAAAGGAGGAATCATCATGAAACGTGTAATCATTGCAGTATTGTTACTAGTGCTGGCAGTCCCGGCGTTCGCCCTCAGCGACTCCGAATACCTCAGAATGAAGAAGAACAACGCCGATTTTGCCCGCGCAGACCGTAGGCTCACCCAAGTCTGGAGAGACCTCAAAGCCTCATTGCCACGCAGCGTCTTTGCAGAACTTCAGGACCTCCAGAACGACTGGATTTTCGGGGGGCGCGACGAGGCCGCAGAACGTTACATGGACGAGGGCTACTCACGCGTCGAAGCCTACACTATGGCCACAAGCGACAGAGCCGACGAACTCCCGGACATCGCACGCAGACTCCGCAGACGCAGATAGGAGGCACTCACAATGAGAAGAATATTCATTGCTGTATTATTGCTCCTCGTGGCTGTCCCGGCCTTAGCTCTGACTGAGACCGAGTATACCCGCATGAGGAGGAACAGCGCGGCTTTTGCACGGGCAAACAGGAGACTCTCTCAGGTCTGGACCTCGCTTAGGCGTGAACTCCCAAAGAACGTCTTCACCGAACTCAGAGCAAGGCAGCGCGAATGGCTCAGTTCAGGGCGCGACGAGGATGCAGAACGCTACATGGACGAGGGCTACTCACGGGTCCAAGCCTACACTATGGCCACAAGCGACAGGGCTGACGTTCTCCCAGACATTGCCGACGAGATCCGCGCACAGCTCCGCAGAGACAGAGCCGCCGCACGCAATCCGCGCACACCCTCAAGGACCAGACCCAGACCAGCTCCCGACCCTGAACCCGAACCCGAGCCGCAACCCGAACCGACTCCAGCCCCCGAGCCAGAGCCAGAGCCTGAACCCACACCCGAACCTCCCGCACCAGCTCCAGAGCCTGCGGAAGCTCCAGCGACTCCAGCAACCCCAGCAAACCCCGAAGGCGAGTACAGAAGCAATGCCGGCTTCATGACCATCAAGCTCCTCGACCGCTCGGCTATGGAGGTAGAAGTAACATTCAGCAGGTACAAGGACGGCGTTCACTGGACAGCTACAGGCTGGATTGATGACGGCGTGCTTGAACTCTACGACTCACACTACAGCCAGTGCACCGCAAAAATTACCTTCACAGGAACAAAGGCTAAAGTCGAAATTTCTGACTCCCAAGACTGGACCAAAGCTGCAGGTGAAGATTTCAACCCCTCGGGAGTCTACACGAAAGATTAACACTCATAAGCGGCTGAGATAACAACCATCAAGGCCGCTTCTCTTCACAGCATCATGAACGCAATCACGAACATCAACCCTACCGCAAACATCATCAACCCATAAGCAAGACTCGACGGCAACAATCCCCCAACTGTCTCGGCTTTGGCCTCCTCCTGATAGTACCCGAAGTCCGTATCTTCTGGAGGCTGGATGAACTTTATCCTTGACGCTTGCGATAACATTAACGCCACAGGCCCCGCAGTAATCAGGTCAACTACCCTCGCGAACAACGCACCAACAAACGGAAGGATTGTCCCGATAACCGGACGGAAGATCAGATTCTCCACGTTCAGCTTCTCAGGCCATAGGTCAAGATACTCTATCTCTCTGCCCCTGCGAACCAGCAAAAAGTTCTGTATGAACAGGAAGTACACCGCTATTCCTAT